>NZ_LZJD01000094.1:0-74122 GCF_001666875.1 Mycobacterium sp. E802 | reverse complement strand
CGGAGAGATTCCTTCGTCACCCGTTTGACGTAATCGAGTACCGGGCGCGTGATTTCGCGGTAGGGCGAGGCGATCACCTTCAGCGGCACGCTGATGTCGCTGTCCTCCCACTGGTGCACCAGGGCGCGGGTCTCGGCGTCGTCCACGCTCACCGTGATCGCCTCGCCCTACCGCGAAATCACGCGCCCGGTACTCGATTACGTCAAACGGGTGACGAAGGAATCGCCGCGGACCGTGGTGACGGTGTTCATCCCCGAATACGTCGTCGGTCACTGGTGGGAGCAGGTGCTGCACAACCAGAGTGCGTTGCGGCTCAAGGGCCGGCTGCTGTTCATGCCGAACGTGATGGTGACCTCGGTTCCGTGGCAATTGAATTCGTCGGAGCGGTTGAAGGCGCTGCAGCCGCGTGCCACCCCCGGTGATGCCCGCAGAGGGTTCCTGGAGTGACCGAGCTCATCCTGACCACGGAGTCGTCGGCCAATGGTGGCAGCTGCGTGGCGCGTCACGAGGGGCGGGTGGTCTTCGTCCGGTACGCGATCCCCGGTGAGACGGTGCGGGTCAACGTCTTCGACGAACGCGGATCGTATTGGCACGCCGAGGTGGTCGAGGTCTTGGAACCGTCCCCAGACCGCGTCGATCCGCTGTGTCCGATCGCCGGGGTGCACGGCGCGGGTTGCTGCGATCTTGCGTTCGTCGAGCCCCGGGCGGCGCGCCGCATCAAGGGTTCGGTGGTGGCCAATCAACTTTCTCGGCTCGGTGGGTTCACCTGGCGCGACGAGCAGACGGCTGTCGCCGAGGCGGTCGGCGACGGCGCCGCGCGGGGCTGGCGGACCCGTGTGCGGTTGGACACCACATCCGACGGCCGGGCCGGATTTCACCGCTACCACAGCGCCGAGCTGGTCACCGACCTCGAATGTGGGCAACTGCCTGCCGAGTTGACCGCCGGCCTGGAGACGAAGCGTTGGACTCCGGGCGCGCACGTGCACGCGGTGTTGGACGCCGACGGTCGTCGACACGTCGTGCAGTCCGGCCCGAAGACCAGCCGCACAGGTCGCCGTGCGGCCGGACCGAAGAATGCGACGCGGGTCGTCGAGGGGGACTACGAGGCGGTGCAGCGGGTCGGTGGCCGGGAATGGATGCTGCCGGTGACCGCGTTCTGGCAGGCCCACCGTGACGCGGCCGCCCTCTACAGCCGGCTGATCGCCGAGTGGGCCGAACTGCAACCGGGCATGACCGCGTGGGATCTCTACGGCGGTGCCGGGGTCTTCGCTGCCGCGCTGGCACAGCAGGTCGGGCCGAGCGGTCGGATCCTGACCGTGGACACGTCGCGTGCGGCGTCGCGCACTGCCCGCAGTGCGCTGGGCGACCTGCCGTGGGTCTCGGTGGTCACCGATTCGGTGCGTCGCGCACTGTCGGCCGAGTCGGGACGCCCCGACGTCGCGGTGCTCGATCCGCCCCGCACCGGGGCCGGGCGCGAAGTGCTGGACGCCCTGGCCGCGACCGAGGTGCCCCGGATCATCCACATCGGTTGTGAGGCAGCATCTTTCGCCCGGGACGTCGGGATGTATCTGCGACACGGTTACACCGTGGAGGACCTGCGGGTGTTCGACTCCTTCCCGCTGACGCACCACGTGGAATGCATCGCGGTGCTGACCCGCTGACGGTTCTCGGCAGCGTTCACTCGGTGCGGTCGTCGGGCCCGATCGACGGGGTGGGGAAGTGCGCGTAGGTGGCTCGGTTGCCACCCTCGGCCTTCGACTGGTTCATCGCGGTGACGGCCAGGGCCACCAGGGCGTCGACGATCTGCTCGGTGGGCAGCTCGGTCAGTGGCCGCAGTTGGCTGCACGCGGTGCCGATGCTGGCGGTCAGACGCATGGGCGTCGTGGTGATCGCCATGCGGATCCGGTTCACCAGCGGGGAGGGGTCGTTGGTCTTGAACACGTCGGCGATCAGGAATTCGCTGTCGGACACATGGGCCAGTGGCACCTTGTGCCGCACCGTCTCGCGCATCGCCTGCGCCACGGCGACGCGGGCGTGCAGCGTGCTGTGGCTGCCGTCCATGTCGCTCAGCAGCGCCATGTCGTCGATACCGACCGCCACGACCACCAGGTACTGATCGTCGTGGCGACTGTGGGACCCCAGCATCGTCGCGGTGTGCATGTCGAACGCCTCGCGGTTGAGCAGACCGGTCAGCGGGTCGATCTCGGCGGGGTGCTGGACGCGGTCGGGTTCGATCAGCTCGACGGCGATCCGCACCAGGGCCGAGGTGCTCAGGATCACCAGCAGCGACACGAGCGCGCCGGCGATACCGAGCCAGACGTCGGTCAGCCCCACCCGCACGCCGAGGCAGATCACCACCGCGGCCGAGGCCAGCCAGGTCAGGTGCAGCACCCGCCGACTGTGCAGAAAGGCTGCGTAGCCGGTGATCAGGCTCAACGAGCTGGACCCGAGCAGGCCGACCGTCGGATCCACCAGCAGGATGCAGGTGGCCCCGATGCAGACCGTGCCGATACACACGACGATCCAGGACTGGGTGCGGCTGGGCCACTGGCGCCGCCACCACCACTGCGCCAGCGTCAGCCCTCCGACACCGACGCCCACGGCCACGTATTGCAGTGCACCGTGCGGACCTTTCGGGCTGATCAGGACCAACAGCGGGATCAGGCTCAACCCGATGATCGTGACGCCGACGGTGCGTTGCATCAGGGTGCGCTTGCCCTGCGCAGCAAGAAGGGCGGTACGCGCGTAATAGTGATCGAATGGACTCAACCAGCACCCCGGACTAATCGACTTCGCCTCCACTTTACGTAATCACGGCAGTGGCGGGTTTGTCGTGGAATTGACGCGCAGGTCGTCCTGTTAGCGTGAACCGCAGGTGTGCCGGGAAGTCTGGTCGGCGATCGTTGAATGCTGACCTCAGGAGCCCGGATGACTGACCGCCGTGACGGCCGCGGCCGACGCCTGCTGGCGCGTGGATCATGGCCGGAATGGCAGCGGGTCTCGGACCTGCTGCGCACTGAGACCGTCGGCGGGGCGCTGCTGCTGGCCGCGGCGGGCGCGGCGCTCGTGTGGGCCAATTCGCCATGGTCGTCCAGCTACCACCGGCTCTCGGAATTCGTCATCGGCCCGCAGTCGCTGCACCTCGATCTGTCCCTGTCGTCCTGGGCCGCCGACGGTCTGCTGGCCATCTTCTTCTTCGTCGTCGGCGTGGAGCTCAAGCGGGAGTTCGTCGCGGGAGACCTGCGGGACCCGGCCCGGGCCGCGCTGCCGATCGCGGCGGCCGTCGGCGGCATGGTGGTGCCTGCGCTGATCTTCGTCGGGATCAACGTGTTTTCGGGCCACCCGGAGACACTCGACGGGTGGGCGGTGCCGATCGCCACCGACATCGCCTTCGCGCTGGCGGTGCTGGCGGTGGTGTCCACCCACCTGCCCGCGGCGCTGCGGATCTTCCTGTTGACGCTGGCGGTGGTCGACGATCTGCTGGCCATCACCGTGATCGCGCTCTTCTACACCGACCACGTAGCGCCCGCACCGCTGCTGGGGGCGCTGGTGCCGATCGGGCTGTACGCGCTCGCGGTGCAGCGCGGCGCCCGGCAGTGGTGGATCCTGCTGCCGCCGGCGGTGTTGGCCTGGGCGCTCGTGCATGCCAGTGGCGTACATGCCACGGTGGCCGGGGTGGTGTTGGGTTTCACCGTGCCGGTGCTGGGCCGTTACGCGTCGGCCAAACACTTCGAACACCTGGTGCGACCACTGTCGGCCGGGTTCGCCGTCCCGGTGTTCGCGTTCTTCGCCGCAGGCGTGACCGTCGGCGGCTGGTCGGGCTTCTCCACGGCGTTGACGCACCCGGTGACCATCGGCGTGATCGCCGGCCTGGTGCTCGGCAAACCGATCGGCGTGCTGGGCACCACATATCTGCTGGCCCGCTTCACCCACGCGAGCCTCGACGAGGATCTCGCGTGGCGCGACGTCCTGGGTGTCGCCTTGCTGGCCGGCATCGGGTTCACGGTCTCGCTGTTGATCGGCGAACTCGCGTTCGGACACGCCAGTGTGGCCGACGACGACGTCAAGATCGCGGTGGCCACCGGATCGGTGGTGGCAGGTCTGCTCGCATCGGTGGTTCTGGTGTCGCGCAATGCCGTATACCGGCGAATCCACCGGTTGGAAACCCTCGATGCCGACCACGACGGGGTGCCCGATGTCTATCAGCCTCGACAGGACTGATTTCTGATGCGTGCGTACACTGGCGGAATGCTTGAACAGGTCCGCGGTCCCGCTGATCTGCAGCACCTGTCGCAGTCACAATTGAGTGATCTGGCGGTCGAGATCCGGCAATTTCTGATCCACAAGGTGGCTGCAACCGGCGGACATCTTGGCCCCAATCTGGGTGTCGTCGAGCTCACCCTGGCGCTGCATCGTGTGTTCGATTCGCCACACGATCCGATCATCTTCGACACGGGTCATCAGGCCTACGTGCACAAGATGCTGACCGGGCGCGCACAGGATTTCGACACCTTGCGTTCCAAGAACGGTTTGTCGGGATACCCGTCGCGCAGCGAGAGCGAGCACGACTGGGTGGAGTCCAGCCACGCCAGTACCGCGCTGTCCTATGCCGACGGTCTGGCCAAGGCGTTCGAGCTGACCGGGCACCGCAATCGGCACGTGGTGGCGGTGGTCGGCGACGGTGCGCTGACCGGCGGGATGTGCTGGGAGGCGCTGAACAACATCGCCACCGGTGGTCGGCCGGTGGTCATCGTCGTCAACGACAACGGCCGCAGCTATGCGCCCACCATCGGTGGGTTCGCCGAGCACCTCGCCGGCCTGCGGCTGCAGCCCGGCTACGAACGGCTTCTGGAGGAGGGCCGCAAGGCCGTGCGCGGCCTGCCCGTCGTCGGCGAGTTCTGCTACCAGTGCATGCACAGCATCAAGGCCGGCATCAAGGACGCGATCGCCCCGCAGGTGATGTTCACCGACCTCGGTCTCAAGTACGTCGGCCCGATCGACGGTCACGATGAGCACGCGGTGGAGAACGCGCTGCGTTACGCCCGTGGTTTCAAGGCCCCGGTGATCGTGCACGTGGTGACCCGTAAGGGCATGGGCTACGCGCACGCCGAGAACGACGAGGCCGACCAGATGCACGCCTGCGGCGTCATCGATCCGGAGACGGGGCTGCCGACGAAGGCCTCGGGCCCAGGGTGGACCTCGGTGTTCTCCGACGAACTCGTCAAGATCGGCGCCAAACGCCGGGACGTGGTGGCGATCACCGCGGCGATGCCGGGGCCGACCGGTCTGAGTGTGTTCCGGGATCGGTTCCCGGACCGGTTCTTTGACGTCGGAATCGCCGAACAGCACGCGATGACCTCGGCGGCCGGGCTGGCCATGGGCGGCCTGCATCCGGTGGTGGCGATCTACTCGACATTCCTCAACCGGGCGTTCGACCAGCTGATGATGGACGTCGCGCTGCACAAGCTGCCCGTCACCATGGTGCTCGACCGCGCCGGGGTGACCGGGCCGGATGGCGCCAGCCACAACGGGGTCTGGGACCTGTCGATCCTGGGCATCATCCCGGGTCTGCGCGCAGCCGCGCCGCGCGACGGCGCACGCCTGCGGGAGGAGCTCGCCGAGGCGCTGGCGGTCAACGACGGCCCGACCGCGCTCCGCTTCCCGAAAGGCGATGTGGGCGAGGACATTCCGGCGATCGAGCGGCGTGGGGGAGTCGACGTGCTCGCGGTTCCGGCCGCCGGTCTGACCGACGACGTGCTGTTGGTGGCAGTGGGATCGTTCGCGTCGATGGCGCTGGCGGTGGCCGAGCGGCTGCGCAACCAGGGCATCGGGGTCACGGTGGTGGATCCCCGCTGGGTGCTGCCGGTTCCCGAGGTCATCGGTGAACTGGCCCGGCGGCACAAACTGGTGGTCACCGTGGAGGACAACGGTGTGCACGGCGGCATCGGCTCGTCGGTGTCCGCGGCGCTGCGTCACGCCGAGATCGACGTGCCGTGCCGGGATCTCGGTGTCCCGCAGGTGTTCCAGGACCATGCCTCCCGCGGCGAGGTGCTCGCCGAGATCGGCCTGACCGATCAGCACATCGCGCGCCAGATCACCGGATGGATCGCCGCGATCGGGGCGCCGGTGGATGAGGAAGTCGGCCACCAGGTCGACTGACGCCGGGGTCAGTCGCTGCTGAGCGCCTTGGTCAGCACCGGGATCGTCAACTCCCGCTGCCAGGGCCGGACGTTGGCCTCGACGAGGAACTCCGATATCGCGGTGGCGACGTCGCCGGTGGGGTTCCAGTCCCAGCACAGCCGGCGCACCACCTCAGGGGTGATGAGGTTCTCGGCGGGCACCGACACCCGTTGCGACAGTTCGGCAAGGCCGGCACGGGCGGCTTCCAGTCGGGCAGCGGCCTCCGGTTTGCGCCGGGCCCAGCGTGCCGCCGGCGGCGGACCGTTCTGGGCTTCGTTGGCCTCGGGCGGGTCGGTGGTCTCGCGGGCCCGATTCAGGGCGTCCAACCAGACCTTGGCGCTCTTGCGCTGTTTGGAGCCGCCGAAGACCGGCAGGGCGATGAGCTCGTCGACCGTCTTGGGATCGGCGGTGGCGGCGTTGATGATCGCGGAATCGGGCAGGATCCGTCCGGGGGCGATGTCGCGCCCGCGGGCGATGGTGTCGCGCGTGGTCCACAGCTCGCGGACCGCGGCCAGGGCACGCGGGTTGCGCACCTTGTGGATACCGGAGGTGCGCCGCCAACGGTCACGCCGGGTGGGTTGTGCCACATAGGCCCGCAGATACTCGAATTCCTGTGCGGCCCAGTCGGTTTTGCCTTGTTCTTCGAGGACGGCCGCGATCGCGTGACGGAGTTCCAGCAGTACCTCGACATCCAGCGCAGCGTAGTTGAGCCACTCCGCCGGCAGGGGGCGCTTGGACCAGTCGGCCGCGCCATGGCCTTTCATCAGCTGCAGGCCGAGCAGGCGCTGCACCATGGCGGCCAGGTTGACGCGTTCGAAACCGGCCAGCCGGCCCGCCAACTCGGTGTCGTAGAGCTTGCCGGGCCGCAGACCGATCTCCGACAGGCACGGCAGGTCCTGGTCGGCGGCGTGGAGCACCCATTCGTCGGCGGCCAGGGCGTCGGCCACCGGCGCCATGGCGTCGATGGGGGAGCCGCCGTGGTTGACCGGATCGATCAGCGCGGTTCCCGATCCGGAGCGGCGGATCTGCACCAGGTAGGCGCGATTGGAGTAGCGGAAGCCCGACGCACGTTCGGCGTCGATCGCGAAGGGGCCGCTGCCTTTCGCCAAAGATTTTGCCGCAGAGGATATTTCTTCAGCCGTGACACAGACGTCCGGAACGCCCTCGGCGGGCTGTAGCAATGGGGTCGCATCGGCCTCGGCGGGCTCGCCGGCTCCTGGGGCTGCTGAGAGTTGGGGGTCCTCGTCCATCATGTCAAGCGCGGGTGCGGGAACTCAGATCGGTGACACCGGCCGGCGGCAAGCCGGCAGCGTGCTCGAGGACTTCACAGAACGCCTCGACGTGCGGGCCCAACTCCAGATCGGTGGCGGTCCAGGAGGCCCGCAGCTCGAGCTGATGGGCGCGCGGCGGGCCGGAGATGTCGCCGTAGCGCACCGAGGTGGTGGCCGTGACGGTGCCGCCCAGCGCCGTGACGTGCTCGGCGCGGGATCCCAGCGCATCCACCAGCCAGCTCCAGGCCACCTCGGGCAGCAGCGGGTCGACGGCCTCACTGGAATCGAGGTCGGCCTGGATGTAGGCGACCAGACGCATCGTGCCGTCCCAGGCCTCGGCCCCGTCGGGGTCGTGCAGCAGGATCAGCCGGCCGAATGCGTCGCCCTCGGAACGCTCCGGGACCACCGCGGTCTCGGGATGTCGAACCTCGGCGCCCAGTGCATAGCTGTACGGTGCCAACCGCTGTGGCGGGCGTATCGGACCCAGCTCGATTTCCGGCCGCACGGTGGTGGCACTCATGGCCGCCACCGCCGTCCGGAACTGGGCCGGTTCGGCAGAGGTCACGGCGTTTGACGCTAGCGGATGAGGCCAGGACAGGTTGCAGGCGCGCCGTAGCAGGACCGTCACGAACCGGCAACGGTCCGCATGGGCGGGCTCGTGGCACCATAGGAGCCGATGAACACCCGCCGGGAGCTGCCCGATTCCCCGTATCTTGCCGCCGCGAGCGGCCGCACTCCGCACCGTGTGCCGGTGTGGTTCATGCGGCAGGCCGGCCGCTCGTTGCCCGAATACCGCGCGTTGCGCGCCCAGCACCGCATGCTGGAGGCCTGCTTCGATCCCGAACTGGTCTGTGAGATCACCCTGCAGCCGGTGCGCAGGCATGGTGTCGACGCCGCGATCCTGTTCTCCGACATCGTGGTGCCGCTGAAGGCCGCGGGGATCGGGTTGGACATCGTGCCGGACGTGGGCCCGGTGATCGAACACCCGATCCGCACCTCGGCGGACGTCGAGGCCATGAAACCGCTTGATCGAGAGCAGGTCTCGGCGGTCTCGCAGGCCATCTCGATGTTGGTGCGTGAGCTGGGCGAGGTGCCGCTGATCGGCTTCGCCGGTGCTCCGTTCACCCTGGCCTCCTACCTGGTCGAGGGCGGTCCCAGCCGTCACCACGAGCGCACCAAGGCGATGATGCTCGGCGAGTCGGCCACTTGGCACGCCCTGATGACCGCACTGACCGACGTGACCATCGCCTTCCTGCAGGCCCAGGTCGATGCGGGCGTGGACGCGCTGCAGGTGTTCGATTCCTGGGCCGGGACGTTGTCGCTGGCCGACTACCGCACGTATGTGCTTCCGCACACCACCCGGGTGTTCGCCACCATGGCCGCCGCGGGTGTGCCGATGACGCATTTCGGCGTCGGCACCGCCGAGCTGCTGGGAGCGATGTCCGAGGCATTGGGCTCAGCGCCGGCCACCATGGTGGGCGTGGACTGGCGCACGTCACTGATCGACGCCGCGGCCCGGGTCAAGCCGGGCACTGCGCTGCAGGGCAACCTCGATCCGGTGGTGCTGTTGGCGGGCTGGCCGGTGGCCGAGCAGGCCGTGCGCCGCGTGGTCGAGGACGGCCGTGCCGCGGTGGCGGCGGGGGCGGCCGGTCACGTCTTCAATCTGGGCCACGGTGTGCTGCCGGCGACCGATCCCGGCATCATCACCGAGGCGGTGACGCTGGTGCACTCGTTGTGAGTGCGTCGTATTGCGTTGTCGGCGGGGGCATCTCGGGCCTTGTCGCGGCGTACCGATTGAGGTTGGCCGCCGGGCCGCGCGCAGAGATCACGTTGCTCGATCCGGCCGACCGGCTCGGCGGGGTGCTGCGCACTGAACGGATCGGTGGGCAACCGTTCGACGTCGGGGCCGAGGCGTTCGTGGTGCGCCGGCCCGAGATGCTGGACCTCCTCGATGAGCTGGGCCTGACCGGCCGGCGGCTCAGCCCCACCGGCGCCCGCCCACTGATCTACAGCGGGGCCCGGTTGCATCAGTTACCACAGGGCACGCTGCAAGGTATCCCGGCCCAGGCGTCGTCGATGCTCGGTCTCGTCGACGACGAGACCGTGGCGCGCATCCTCGATGAACCCAACCGGCCGCTGCGCTGGAGCCGCGGCGCGGATCCGTCGGTCGCCGACCTGGTCGGTGACCGCTTCGGCCCGCAGGTGCTGACCCGGTCGGTCGACCCGCTGCTCAGCGGGGTGTATGCCGGGTCGTCGGCCACGATCGGTCTGCGTTCGGCCGTTCCGCCGCTGGCCGCAGCGCTGGACCGCGGGGCCCGCAGCCTGACCGAGGCGGTCCGGGCGGCCCTGCCCCCGCCGTCGGACGGCCCGGTGTTCGGGGCGGTCGACGGCGGCTATACCGTGTTGCTGGATGAGTTGCGCCGCCGCGCCGACGTGCGGTGGGTTCAGGTCGCCGCGGTGCGGGTGGACCGCCAGGTCCGCGGATGGGCGGTGCTCGACGACGAAGGCGCGCGGTGGCACGCCGACGCCGTGCTGTTGGCGGTCCCCGCGCCACATCTGCCCGCCCTGGTCGAACACGTCGCGCCGCGTACCGCCGCGGCGGCCCGCCGCATCCGGGTGGCCTCGGCGGCAGTCGTGGCCCTGGCCCTGCCGGGTGGCACCCCGCTGCCGCAGCAGTCGGGTGTGCTCGTCGCTGCGGGTGAACGCCTCAACGCCAAGGCGGTCACGATGTCCTCGCGTAAGTGGGGCCGGCGCGGGAACGTCGAGCTGGTGCGGCTGTCCTTCGGCCGCTACGGCGACGCCGCGGAATCCAGCGTGGCGCGCAGTACCGGCGACGAGGACCTGTTGACCTGGTCGGCGCGGGATCTGCACACGCTGTTCGGGGTCACCGTGGATCCGGTGGACAGCCACGTGCACCGCTGGATCGACGCGATGCCGCAGTACGGTCCGGGGCACCGCGATCTGGTGGCCGAACTGCGGGCCGGGTTGCCGCCAACGTTGGCGGTGGCCGGCGGTTATCTCGACGGGATCGGGGTGCCGGCGTGTGTGGGCACCGCCACCCGGGCGGCCGCGGAACTGGTGAACGCCCGCGTGGCACGATAGGCGTATGGCCAAGCTGGACTACGACGAACTCAACTCCACCATCCGCTACCTGATGTTCTCGGTGTTCGCCGTGAGCCCGGGTGAGCTGGGTGAGGACCGCGCCGAGGTGACCGACGAGGCGGCGGCGTTCTTCAAGACCACCGAAGAGCGTGGCGTGGTGGTGCGCGGTCTGTACGACGTGGCCGGCCTACGCGCCGACGCCGACTTCATGATCTGGACGCACGCCGACAACATCGAGGCGCTGCAGGCCACCTACTCCGACTTCCGTCGCACCACCGCATTGGGCCGGATCAGCGACCCGGTGTGGAGCAGCGTGGCGCTGCACCGGCCGGCCGAGTTCAACAAGAGCCACGTCCCGGCCTTCATCGCCGGTGAAGACCCGGGCAACTACATCTGCGTCTACCCGTTCGTGCGGTCCTACGAGTGGTACCTGCTGCCCGACGAGGAGCGTCGTCGCATGCTCTCCGAGCACGGCATGGCCGCCCGCGGGTACAAGGATGTGCGGGCCAACACGGTACCGGCGTTCGCGCTCGGCGACTACGAGTGGATCCTGGCCTTCGAGGCGCCCGAACTGCACCGCATCGTGGACCTGATGCGCGATCTGCGGGCCACCGACGCGCGTCGTCACACCCGCGAGGAGACGCCGTTCTTCACCGGGCCGCGGGTCAGCGTCGAGGATCTGGTCGCCAAGCTGCCCTAGTTTTTCTGTACGCGAACAGACGCAGATGTCCCCGTCCGCCCGGCGTGTCCGGGACATCTGGGTCTGCTCGTGGACATGACCTGGGCTTTCAGTTCGCGGGTCTACCCTCGCGGACATGACTGCTCCGCAAGAATCCGATCGATTCGAAGAGATGTATCGCGACGAGCGGACATCGCACGGACTGCCCGCCGCGACGCCATGGGATATCGGTGGGCCGCAGCCCGTCGTGCAGCAGCTGGTCGCGCTGGGCGCCGTCAAGGGCGAGGTGCTCGATCCCGGCACGGGGCCCGGGCATCACGCCATCCACTACGCGTCAAAGGGGTTGTCGGCCACAGGTATTGATGCCTCACCGGCCGCCATCGAGCGAGCCCGGCAGAACGCGCGGCGGGCCGGGGTGACCGTCGATTTCCAGGTGGCCGACGCCACGAAGCTGGAGGGGCTGGAAGGCCGGTTCGACACCGTCGTCGACACCGCCTTCTATCACGTGTTCACCGATGAGCCCGAACTGCAGAAGTCGTATGTGCGGGCCTTGCACCGAGCCACCAAACCCGGTGCGCGGCTGTACATGTACGAATTCGGTGACCACAACGTCAACGGCTTCCGGATGCCGCGGTCGATGTCGGCCGACGATTTCCGCGGGGTACTCCCGGACGCCGGCTGGGAGATCACCTACCTCGGGACGACGACCTACCAGGGCAACGTCAGCGTCGAGGCGTTCGAGACCATGGCGGCGCGTAACCCCGACATGGCCGATCAGATGGGCCCGGTGTTGGAGCGACTGCGGGCGATCGAACCCTGGCTGGTCGACGGCCGCGTGCACATGCCGTTCTGGGAGGTGCACGCCACCCGGGTCGAGTAGCGCCCCCGGCGTCAGGCGGGCTTGGGCACCAGCTTCAGTGAAATGGAGTTGATGCAGTACCGCTGATCGGTCGGGGTGGGGTAGCCCTCACCCTCGAACACGTGCCCGAGGTGGCTGTGGCAGTTGGCGCACAGCACCTCGACGCGACGCATCCCCAGCGAGTCGTCGGAGCGCAGGATCACCGCAGCGGAATCGGCCGGATCGAAGAACGACGGCCACCCGCAATGGGATTCGAACTTCTCGGTGCTGCGGAACAGCTCGGCGCCGCAGGCCCGGCACTCGTAGACGCCGTCGGTCTTGGTGTCGGTGTACTCCCCGGTGAAGGGACGCTCGGTGCCCGCGCGACGTAGCACCGCGAACTCTTGCGGGGTGAGCTTCTCGCGCCACTCGTCGTCGGTCAGCGCCACCTTGGGGCCCTCGGTTGTCATAGCACCCAAATTACGTGTTGTGCGCCGACGTGCGCCAGGCTGCGGCGGCCTGACGCGATAGCCTGCGGTTGCTCGTGTACCTCGACGACACCCAGACGACAGGAGCCCTGCATGCCGGCGATGTCACAGATCGAGCGCGCCTTCTGCAAGACCGCGCTGTGGCGAACAGGAACGGGGCAGGCGGTGCTCGGCAGCCTCCCGGTTGACCGGTTGGGCCGCGAGGTGCTCGAAATCGGTTCTGGCAGTGGCGATATCGCGGCGCGGTTGCGACAGGCCAATCCGGATCTGGCGATCACCGCGACCGACTTCGACCCGGCGATGGTGCGCGCCGCAGCCCGGCGGCTGCAGACGTTCCCGGACGTGGCCGTGCGCGCCGCCGACGCCACGGATCTGCCGTTCGCCGACGATTCCTTCGATTCGGTGGTCAGTTGCCTGATGTTGCACCACATCGTGGACTGGAAATCGGCGGTCGCCGAGATTGCCCGGGTGTTGCGCCCCGGCGGTGTGTTCACCGGCTACGACCTCACCCGGACCCCGATGGCCACGGCGATCCACCGGCTCGACCGCTCGCCGTTCCGGCTGGTCAACCCCGACGAACTCGACGAGGTCTGCGCCCGGCACGGGTTGGCGATGCAGACCAGGACCCGGTTGGCGGGTCAGGTCATGCAATTCAGCTCAGAGTGATTCGGGTTCGCGAGTTCGATTCATCCACGGCGGGTCGATGCCCTCATCGAGCCTGCCGGCGGATTTGGCGTCGAGGTAGCGGAAGTACAGCACGCAGAACACCACCACCACCAAGAGCGACCAGCCGTAGGTGATCTTCATGTATTCGAGGAAGCGCCCGGTGGTGGGCCAGCGCCACATCAGCCAGCGGTCCATCGTCATGAACCCGTAGACCGCCAGCCAGGCCGGCCAGTTGCGCAACACCGAATTCGGCAGGACCACCGTCATCAGGAACGGGAACAGCATCATCGAGTAGTAGCCCTGGGCCAGTCCGAGAACCAGCCACGAGGTGACCAGCAGGACACCCGAGGAGGTCAGCATCCAGAACAGCTGGTCTCGTTCGCGGTAGTAGCGGTACAGCAGCCACAGGCTGATCGCGGCGAGTACTGCGATCGCCACCCGCAGCGCGATGATCAGCCACATCGGCAGGCCGTAGTAGATGCCGTTGCCCAAGATGGCGGAGTTGAAGTAGTCGCGGGTCTCCATGATGTAGGGCAGGGTGTTGCGCACAAAGCCCATCGGGTCCGACGACAGTGGCCACGCCACGGCGTTGAACACGATCGGCACGGCGAACGCCGTCACCAACGCGCGCCACTGCCGGTTGAGCAGCGGCAACAGGAGCAGCACGGCCAGCACGGGTTTGACCACGAGGGTCAGCCCGATCGCCGCGCCGGCCCACCACTGATGGCTCACCTTGCCCGACAGCAGCCAGGTGAAGAACAGCACCTCGCCCAGCAGGATGCAGCCGTTGATGTTGGTGAACACCAGGGTGTTGGTCACCGATTCGGTGCAGTACATGGCCAGCAGCAAGGCCGGCAGCGCCACCGAGGTCAGCGAGAACTTGAACAGCCGTACCAGAAGGCAGGCCGCGATGACGACGGCCACCGAGTTGATCGCCACGAACCAGAAGCGGGAGGCGAACTCAGGCAGGAAACCGAAGGGCGCCAGCAGCAGGGTGCCGCCCGGCGGATACAGGTAGTGCGGATCGACGAAGTTGAAATGCTCGTTGTAGATGTCCCAGTGCCGACGGAAGTTCGACACCGCGCGGTACACCGGGCCGAAGTCGTCGGTGATGTAGCCGTTGGTCGAAAGCACGTAGCTGCGGTGGATGATCGACAGGATGGCGATCGGCCACAGTGCCGAGCGCAGCACCGTGGCGGTGCTCGGCGGGGAAGTGCGGGGACGGAATGCGTTCAGGACGCCGGAAATGATGGAATCTGCTGCCGCCACCAGCGAACCGTACACCGACGCCGTTCGGGCCCGCCGTCAGGCGGGACAGTACGTGTCGGTCTCGGGCAGGTTGCCGCTTTCGAGGTAACCGGCCACCGGTGGCAGCGCGCACGCCGTGTAGATGCTCGCCCCGTGACCGATGCCCTGCCACATCACCCGCCGGTTGTTGGCGCCGGCGTTGATGACGGTCGCCGCGGCGGCGGCGACCCCTTCGTTGCCGACGATCGGGTCGTTGTGGACGCCGAGCAGCAGCACCGGAATCTTGAGATCGTGGGGGTCCTTCGGCGCCGAGCCGCTGGGCCAGTTGAGGCACTTCACCAGGTCGAGTGCGCCCACGGCACCGAATTGCGGATAGAGCTTGCCCCAGGCGACGACGAGTTCGCGGACCCGGTCGGGGGTGGGCCGGTTGAGCGCGTCGCTGCAGGAGTTGACGAAATGCCCGTCGGACTGGCGCAGGTTGTCGCTCTGGGTGATCAGCGTCGAGATCGGACCGGCGTCGCCGGCCCGGGCGGCGGCCAGGGCCGCGGCCAGATTGTTGGTCGCGGCCACCCGGTCACCTTGGGGGAAACCCATGCCGGTGGCGATCGCGTGGGTCAGGGTGGCCACCGAGGCCCCGCCGGGGCCGCGTCCGGCGCGGGCCTCGTTCAGCAGGGCATCGACTGCGGCCTTCGGGTCCGGCGCCAGCGGGCAGTTGGTGGCGACGCACTGCGCGGCGAACGCGTCGAGGGCGGCTTGTTGTCCTTTGACTCGCTGCTCGGCGGCGGCCTCCGCGGCGATGCCCAGCGGTAGTGGTGAATCGAGGATCAGTCGGGACACCTTGTTGGGATGCGAGCCGGCGTAGGCCAGCGCCACCTGGGCTCCGTTGCCGACGCCGAGCAGGGCCAGTGTGGGCACATGCCAGGTGCTGCGCAGCCGCTCCAGATCCTCGGCGGCGTGGGCGTTGTCGTAGGCCGAGTCGCCCGGGGCGATCGTGTCGGTGCAACTGGTGGTGGCGGTCATGGTCACTGCGCCCAGGTTGGCCACCGGATCGTCGCCGGCCTGGAACTGCGTCTGGTCCAGCATCTCCTGACGGTCGTAGAGGTCACGGCAGTCCAATGCGCCGGACATGCCGATGCCGCGCCGGTCCACGGCGACGATGGGGTGGGTTTTGAGGATGTCGGTTCCCGAGCGGGCCAACCACGTCGGCAATTGCACCGAGGTGGGGATGTCGGATCCGGTGGTCATCACGAGCGGGCCGGCATCGGCCGGTGTCTGTGTGGATTTGGCGCGTACCACGCCGATGCTGAGGGTGCCGGTGGCCCCGCTGATCGGGTCCAGATCGGCGTCGTAGGTTGCGCACTCCAAGGTGACGTCGGGCGGCGGCTGGATGCCGGCGTCACCGAAGACGCGGGGCGTGCAGTCCCGCCAGGACAGGTCGTTCTTCGGTGCTTCGATGCCGGGCGGTCCGGGCGGGGCCGCGACAGTGGTCTGCGGCTGCCCCTCCGGGTGCTCGCCGTGGTCGGTGGCATAGCGCGGATCAGCGGCCAGCAGTGGCGAACAGGCGGTGAGCAGGAGTGACAGGACGGGCGCCGCGACTGCCGACCTCCGCAGGGCTTTCACCAGCTGATGACGCATGTTGACCACAGTAGCGACATGGTCATCGAACGTAGCGCGTGTACAGGTAGCCCTCGTCGTCGGTGAGCAGATGGGCCGGCCGCATCCGGGTGTGCGCCTGGCCCGGTCCGGTGGCGATGCGCCTGGCCACCCCACCGACCAGGATGGGCGCCACGGTCAGGCACAGCTCATCGAGCAGGTCCTCTTCGATCAACGTGCTCAGCAACTGCGGGCCGCCCTCGGTCAGCACTCGGAACAGCTTGCGCTCGGCGAGAATTCGCAATGCCACCGCGGAATCGACCAGGGTCGGGTCAGCGCCCGATGCGTCGATCACCTCGGCCACCCCGCCCAACCGGCGGCGCGCGTCGGCCACGTTTCGGCTCCCGGTCAGGATCAGCGGCGGCACGTCGGTACGGGTGAAGAACTTGGCGTGGGGGTCGAGGTCGGCCGACGCGGTGACGACAGCGATCGGCGGTACCTCGGCCTGTCCGCGGCGCTGACGCTCCTGGCGTTGCGTGACCGAAAGCTGTACCCCGGAATAGTTCTCGATGCGCACGGTCGCCGCGCCCATCAGGATCACGTCGGCGGCCTGTCGCATGAGATTGAACACAGCGCGGTCACCCCGGTTGCCCAGTCCACCGGTCTTGCCGTCTTCGGTGGCGCCCCCGTCCAGGCTGCTGATCATGTTGCCCCGAACCCAGCATTTTTGCAGGTCATCGGGGTAGGCGTAGAAAGCCTCCAGCTGTGCGTCGGCGACAGCGTCGACGTTTCCCAGCACGGTCAGGCCGAATCCGGCGGTGTCATCGGACATGAACTGAATTGGAGCACGTGGCTACGCTGCCTGCATGCACGGGTCCAGCGGCGTCGCTCATCTCGCCGATCGTCATCCCACCGTCACACCGGAGCGGTTGGTCGCACAGCTGATCCCGCCACCGACGTTCGCCGAGGTCAGCTTCGACAGTTACCGCCCGGATCCGGCCGAGCCGTCACAGGCCGCCGCGGTGCAATCCTGCCGCGATTTCTGCGAGCAGGCAGCCGCCCGGCGGGCGGGAAAGAAGAAGCTGTTCGGTAAGCGCGAGGTGCTGCCCGGGGTCGGTTTGTATCTGGACGGCGGCTTCGGCGTCGGCAAGACCCACCTGCTGGCGTCGACGTATTACACGCTGTCGGGAGGCGAGGCTCCCACGGCATTCGCCACCTTCGGTGAGTTGACCCAACTGGCCGGGGTGTTCGGCTACAACGAGTGCATCGACTTGCTCTCGGAGTACGTGGTGGTGTGCATCGACGAGTTCGAACTCGACGATCCTGGCAACACCACGCTGATCTCCCGGCTGCTGTCGGCTCTGGTGGACCGCGGCGTGTCGATCGCGGCCACCTCCAACACCCTGCCCGAGCAGCTGGGTGAGGGCCGGTTCGCCGCCCAGGACTTCCTGCGTGAGATCAACACACTGGCCCAGATCTTCACCACCGTCCGGATCGAGGGGCCGGACTACCGGCACCGCGATCTGCCGCCGGCTCCCGAGCCGCTGTCCGACGAAGAGGTCGCCCAGCGGGCCGAGGCAGTCACCGGGGCAACCCTCGACGACTTCGATGCGCTGTGCGCGCACCTGGCCACCATGCACCCGTCGCGGTATCACGCATTGATCGAGGGCGTCACCGAGGTGTTCATCACCGGCGTGCATCCGATCGAGGATCAGAGCGTCGCGCTGCGTCTGGTGGCGTTGACCGACCGGCTCTACGACGCGGGCATCCCGGTGCTCGCGTCGGGCACCAAGTTGGACACGATCTTCAGCCCGGAGATGGTGGCCGGCGGCTTCCGCAAGAAATACCTGCGGGCCACCTCGCGCCTCCTGGCACTCACGGCTGCGGCGCAGAAGACCGCCTAAACCGGCCGAACCATCACGTAGTCGTTCTCTACCCCGGCGCCGAGCCGGAAGGTCTTGGTACCGCTGACCCTGAAACCGCTCTTGGTGTAGAAGCGTTGCGCCCGTTCGTTTTCCTGGTTCACGCCGAGCCAGACGCAGCGGGCACCGGCGTCGGCCGCGGCGTCCAGGGTCGCGGCCATCAAGGCGGTCGCGACACCGCCGCCGTGGCGATCGGGTAGCACGTAGATCTTGGACAACTCCAGCGCGGGCCGCTGCGGCACGGCCCGCTGGACATCGGGGTCGTCGGGGACACCGTGAATCAGCATGGCGTAGCCGGTGATCCCCGGGCTTCGCGCGACGAGCACGATGCGGCCCGGGTCGGTGAGGTACGCGGCGAAGCGTTCCTCGGAGAGCGCCTCGGCGATGAATGCGGCGATGTTGTCGTTAGTTGCCGACGGGGGACAGGCCAGCGGAAAGGTGGCGGCCGCGACGGCGGCGAGTTCCGCGACGTCGGCCGTCGTGGCCGCGGCTATCCATGGCTCCTCGCGCGAGCGCTCGGTGATCAAGGCAGTGGGGTGCCCGGCTGCCACAGATTCCACTGCGCCAGGTGCTTGCCCGAGCGGGTGTCGACCAATACCACGTTGGTGACCAGGGCGCGGTACACATCCCAGTAGACGTCGCCGTTGACCGTGGCGCCGGGAGGCGCGTTGCGCAGCGCTGCCTCAAGACGATTCGGCGCGTCGGTGTGCTTGGGCACGTACGCGTCGGCGTACGGAGTGACGCCGTTGAACGTGAAATCCAGAGCCATCTGGTACGGGTTGGGCGCCGCGATGGTGGTCACGGTGACCGGGGCGCGCCAGGGACTGCCCTGGGCGCGCCAGCGCGGGGAGCCGTTCCAGCCCCAGCCGGGCGGGACGTCGCTGGCGAGCACGTCGTGCACGGTGACATCGGCGACGAGGCCGTCGTTCTCGACGCGAAGCGTTTCACCGATCCGGCCGATGGGGGTTCCTTCGGCCGAAGCCGCCGGCGGGGCCACCACAGTGGCGACGGCCACCATCACGGCCGTGAACATGAACGCGAACCAGCGAGGCATGCCAGGCATGATCGCACAGACTGAAACGTGTTACAGCCGGTTGGTCATGACACCCAGGGACCGACGCCGCCGACCTTGTCGATCCGGATCCGGGTCAGCCACCCGGGCGGGGCGTCTTTCGGTGGGAACGGCACCCCGGGAGCGGCCAAGGTCTGGGCCAGCTCTTTGAGAAGTTCGGGTGCACCGCCCTCGACGACCCGGGCCGTGCCGTTGATCGCGAGGTACGGCCGCATCGCCTCGCCGACCCGGCCGGGGTCCAGGATGGTCACCGCCACCCGCGGGTCGCGACGGATGTTGCGGACCTTTTTGTGCTCGGAAAGGTGTGCGATGACGAGCTCGTCACCGTCCGGGGTGGATTGCAGCGCGACCCAGACCAGCGTGACCTGTGGACTGCCATCGGGGTTCAGCGTGACCAGAGTGGCGTCGGCGCCTGCGCCGATCAATTCGCGTGCGGCGTCATTGAGTAACACCTTTCCTTGTACAGTCGCGCGGCGTCATTCATTCCCTGGGGTCTCCTGACTTTTCGTCATGAACGGGGCCAGGGCAGCGGCCAGTTCGGTCTCGAACCGGGCGGGGTCGGCGCCAAGTCGGTGCAACGGACCGTCTTGGTCCTCGGCTTCGGCCAGTGCGAGCAGGATGTGTTCGGTGCCGACGTAGTTGTGGCCCAGCCGAAGCGCTTGGCGGAAGGTCAGTTCCAGGGCCTTCTTGGCCGCGCCGTTGAACGGGATCAGTGCCGGGACCGCGCCGGTGGGCGGCGGCAGCGTGATGACGGCGCGGGCGGCCTCGGCGGTGATGCCCTGCCCGGCAAGGAGTTTGGCGGCCAGGCCGTCCGGTTCGGCGAACAGCGCCAGAAGCAGGTGGTCGGGGGTGATCTCGGAATTGCCGGCGTCGTGGGCGGTGTTCTGGGAGACCACGACGACGTTGCGGGCCCGCGGCGTGAACCGGCCGAAACCGGCGTTGGGATCGAGGGTGGACGGATCGAAATCGGGAACCTTCGGCACGAAGCGTTTCTGGGCAGCCTGTTTGGTGACGCCCATGGCCTTGCCGATGTCGGTCCAGGAGGCACCCGAGCGTCGGGCCTGGTCGACGAAATGTCCGATGAGGTGATCGGCGATCTCACCGAGGGCGTCGGCGGCGATCACCGCGTCGATCAATTGCTCGAGAGGTTCGGTGTGCGCTTTCTTGATGGCGCCGATGAGGTCGTCGAGGCGGACGGGGTTGGTGATGGTGACGGGTTGGCTCATGCGTCAACCCTAGGTTGACGCCGATGGATCGTCAACCGCAAGTTGACGGCTGGGCCGACCGGGGTGACGGTGTCGCAACGTCCGTGTGCGCGGATCGGGCAAGATAACGCCGGTGAATCTCGAAGAGCGTGTGCTGCGGCTGCTGCGCCCCGTGCTGCGGCCGGTGATGCGGGTGCTGTCGTTGCGCACCATCGTCATCGTGGCCGCGCTGTCGGTGGTGGTCACGGTCATCACGCTCGGAACCTGGGTGTGGATCGGCGTCACCAACGACCAGTACAGCCAGCTGGACCGCCGCCTGGATTCGTTGAGCAGCCTCGGTGACGTGAGCACGCTGCTCACCGCCACCAAACCGGGCTCGGCGGACACGGCGATGCCCGACGACGGCGGCCTGGTGCGTACCGCCCACATCGGCGGCGTCAGCGTCTCGGTGCCCAGTGACATCGTCTTGCCCAGGTTGGAGAACGGCTACGCCAACACCACGATCGACGGCGTCGAGTATCGGGTGCGCACGTTCACCGCCGGGCCGGCCACGATCGCATTGGGCGCACCACTGGCCGAGACGCAGCGCCGGATCGACGAACTGCATCTGCGGGTGCTGTTGATCTGTGCCGGTGTCATCGGCAGCACGGTCGTGGTGGGTTGGATGATCTCCCTGGTGATGATCACGCCGTTCCGTCTGCTGGCCCAGCAGGCCCGCGCCATCAACGCCCAGTCCAAGCCCGACGAGGTGCAGGTGCGCGGCGTGCGCGAGGCCGTGCAGATCGCCGAGGCGGTCGAGGGCATGCTGGCGCGCATCGGCAATGAACAGGAACGCACCAAGGCGGCGCTGGAGTCGGCCCGCGATTTCGCCGCGGTGGCCTCCCACGAGTTGCGGACTCCGTTGACGGCCATGCGCACCAACCTCGAAGTGCTCTCGACGCTGGACATGACCCCCGAGCAGCGACAGGAGGTGATCGCCGACGTGATGCGCACCCAGAGCCGTATCGAGGGCACGCTGACCGCGTTGGAGCGATTGGCGCAGGGGGAGCTGACCACGGTCGAGGATTTCGTGCCGATGGATGTGACCGAGTTGCTCGACCGTGCCGCGCACGATGCACTGCGTACCTATCCGGGCCTGCGGGCCACCCTGATGCCCTCGCCGACGGTGTTGATGCTCGGTATGCCGGCCGGCCTGCGGCTGGTGATCGACAATGCGATCGCCAATGCCGTCAAGCATGGTGGCGCCACCGAGATCCGGCTCAGCGCCGTCAGTTCGGCCGATGATGTGCAGATCGTGGTCGACGACAACGGTTCCGGCGTGCCCGAGGCCGAGCGGGCCGAGGTGTTCGAGCGGTTCGCCCGTGGCTCCACGGCGTCCCGGTCCGGATCGGGGCTGGGGTTGGCGCTGGTGGCGCAGCAGGCCGAATTGCACGGCGGGACAGCCGCTTTGGTGGAGAGCCCACTCGGCGGCGCGCGGCTGTTGCTGAGGCTGCCGCTGACCCGGGGGCGGATGGACGACGCGCCGTTCTGAACCGGTGCGCTCAGCAGTCCTGCGCCGGTGTGCGAGCCAGGAGTTCGTCGAGAAAGCCTGCGGCTTCGCGTCCGGCTCTCTCGACATCGCCGTCGGCGATCGCCTCGACCAACTCGGTGTGCGGGAACATCATCCCGTGCGGGGCGGCACTCGTTGTCGCGACGCTGGCGGTGATCGCCTCCAGAAGCCCGCGGTAGATCTCGATGAGCACCGGGTTGTGCGATGCGCGCACGACCGCGAGATGGAACTCGGTGTCGGACTGGGTGAACTGCTCGTGATCGGTGGTGGCGGTGTGGGCCAGTAGGGCGCGCAGGTCGGCGACGTCGTCGTCGGTCCGGGCCACCGCGGCCAGGCGAGCGCCCTCCACCTCGAGGCAGCGCCGGACCTGCAACACGTCGCGCAGTTCAGAACCGCACAGCCGGCGCAGCGCGGCCGATACCTCGCTGGTGGCACGCACGTAGGTGCCGTCGCCCTGCCGCACCTCGAAGATTCCGTTGTGGGCCAGGGCGCGGACGGCTTCGCGGACGGTGTTGCGGCCGACGCCGAGAGCCTCGACCAATGCGGCCTCGGTCGGGATCCGGCTGTCCACCGGCCATTCGCCGGAGGTGACCAGGGTGCGCAGCTGCTCGATCACCTGATCGACCAGGCCGGTGCGTCGCGTTGTGGCGAGCGGCACTCAAAAATCCTTTCATCCAATCATGGGATGTATGGCACCATAGCCGAGTGAACCGGCGTCTATCCAGCGAATCGCGGAACAGTTACGAGCACGATCTGGAACTCGAACTGGACGGCGCCGTAGAGGTCCGCCCGGCAACGATGGCGGCCGGCGGCGCGCTGCTGGTCGTGGCGGTGATCCTGACCGCACTGAACCTACGCCCGGCAATCACCAGCATCGGGCCCGTCCTCGGCGAGATGCGCGAGTCGCTCGGCGCCTCGGCGGTCTGGGCCGGGGTGCTCACCACCATGCCCGGGCTGTGTTTTGCCGCGGCCGGTCTGGCTGCCCCCTGGCTGGCCCGTCGGATCGGCCTGGGGCGCGCCATCTCGATCGCGCTGGTCATCCTCAGTGTCGGCCTCGTCATCCGCGTGCTCGACGGCCCCTACGTGGTGATCGGCGGAACCCTGGTGGCAACGGCGGGTATCGCGCTGGTCAACGTCCTCATCCCGGTGGTGATCAAGGGCTCCTTCCCGGCCCGGATCGGTCTGATGACCGGTGTGTACACCGCGGCCCTGCAGGGCGGCGGGGCGCTCGGATCGGCGGTCACGCCGCCGCTGGAGCCGCTGCTCGGCGGCTGGCGGGGAGCGTTGGGATCTTGGGCGGCGGTGGCCGTTGTCGCGCTGCTGTTCTGGCTCGTGGGAGCGCGCGCAATCAGCTCGGCCCGCGCCGCGGAATCGGCAGGTACGGCCCGCCGATCCCTGCTGCGTAACCCGCTGGCCTGGACGGTCACCCTGTTCTTCGGCTGCCAGTCTTTCCTGGCGTACATCGTGATGGGCTGGCTGCCCGAGGTGTTCATCGACAGTGGGGTCGACAAGACCGACGCCGGCCTGCTGGTCGGGTTGGTGTCGATCTTGGCGGTTCCGATCAGCCTGATCGTGCCGCCGCTGGCGGCCAAGCAGAAGCACCAGAGTGGGTGGATCATCGGGCTCGGCCTGATCGGCATGGTCGGCATGATCGGCCTGCTCGTCGATCCGGGGGCGGCGCCCCTGCTGTGGAGCCTGTTGGTCGGTATCGGGATGAGCGTGTTCTCCATGGCACTGACGGTGATCGCGCTACGGGCGCGCAACGCCGAGGACACCGCGCAGTTGTCCGGTATGGCGCAAGGCTTCGGCTATCTGCTGGCCGGTGTGGGCCCGTTCCTGTTCGGTCTGCTGCACGAGCTGACCGGTAGCTGGACCGCTCCGTGGGCGATGGCGCTGGTCGTCTACCTCGTGCAGATGGTGGCCGGGGCGCTCTCGGGCCGTCACCGCTACGTCTGAGCCACAAGTTTCACTTGTGAGGCCACAAGATCGTGGTGCCTACCGGTGACCGGTCGCAGCCACCACCCTTGATGGTGTGACGACCTACACCGCCGCCTACACAGCCGAGAGGCCGTTCCATACCGCCCTGGTGGCCGAGCCGGACACGGTCGGTTCGGTATTGCGCCACATCACTCCGAACTGGTTTGCCTCGGTCATGGGCACCGGCATCGTCGCGACGGCCGCGGTCACCCTCCCGCTGCACGTGCCTGGGCTGCATGAATTCGCCACGGCGGTCTGGATTCTCGCCGGCGCCGTGCTGGTGGCCCTGGCCATCGCGTTCGCCGCCCACTGGATCCGTCACCGCGAACAGGCGAAAGCCTATGCCGCACACCACGTGATGGGTCAGTTCTACGGGGCTCCGGCCATGGCGCTGCTCACCGTGGGCGCGGGTGCGTTGCTGCTCGGGCCCGCGCTGCTCGGTGAGTCCCTGGCCGTGGTACTCGACGTGGGACTGTGGACCGCGGGCACGCTCTTGGGATTGGTTGTCAGCCTGTGGCTTCCGTTCACCATGATCACCCGCACAGATCGCGCCGGCGTCGCCGCGGTGCCGGCCTGGATGATGCCGGTGGTCTCACCCATGGTCTCGGCCTCCACCGGCGCGCTGCTGCTGTCACACCTCGGTCCCGGGCAGGCGGGGATGACGCTGTTGGTGGCGTGCTACGCGATGTTCGGGCTGAGCCTGCTGGCCGGGCTGATCACCACCACGATGGTGTACTCGCGCCTCATGCACTCCGGGCTCAGTCAGGTGCAGGCGATCCCCACCGTGTGGATCGTGCTCGGTGTCGTGGGCCAGTCGATCACCGCGGCCAACCTGCTCGGCGCACACGCCGGTGCAGTGCTCACCGACGCTGCCGCGGTGTCGGCGCTGCACGCCTTCGGCATCGTCTACGGGCTGGTGATGGCGGGTTTCGGGGCGTTCGTGTTCTGCCTGGCCGTGGCGCTGACTGTGCACGGCGCACGCCGCGGGCTGAAGTTCAGCCTCACGTGGTGGAGCTTCACCTTCCCGGTCGGCACCTGCGTGACGGGGGCGTCGGCACTGGGCGCGGCCACCGGTGCGGCGGCGATCTCCTGGCTGGCGGTCACGCTGTACGTGCTGCTACTGGGCGCGTGGGCGACGGTCGCCACCAACACCGTGCGCGGGGTGCGGACCGGGCAGCTTCTGCGCGGGTGATCTCACCGCGCCGCGGCGATGTGACCGAGCAGGCTGCGCACCGCCCCGGCCGGCGGGGTCCGGCCGCCCGACCAGATGGCGCGCAGCTGCCGGCGCAGATCGAGACCGGCGACGGGCACTTCGGTCAACCGGCCCAGTGTGAGGTCGTCGTCGACGGCCAGTCGGCTCATCACGGCCGGCCCGGCGCCGGCCAGCACCGCGGCGCGCATGGCGGCGGCCGAGGACAATTCGATGACCGGCTCGGCCTGCCGGCTCGACGGACCCAACGTCGTGCGCAGGGCGGCGCTGAGGGCTTCCCTTGTGCCCGAACCTGATTCGCGTGACACCAGTGCGGTGTCGTTGAGTTGTGCGGCCGTAACGGAAGCGGACCGTCGCGCCCATGCGTGATCGGGAGGCACCACGGTCACCAGCTCGTCGTGGGCGATCACCCGGCTGTGCAATCCTTTTGGCAGCCCGGGGGATTCGATGAAGCCCAGATCGGCCGAGCCGTCGCGCACCGCGGCGATCACCTGATCGCTGTTGGCCGCGGTGAGGATGACCTGAGGCACGGTGGCGCTGGTACGCGCCGCCTCGGCCTGCAACGACACCAGCCAGCGCGGCATGAGTTGCTCGGCGATCGTCAGGCTCGCCGCAACCGCGACACGGCTGTGGCTCTCACTGCGCATCGCCGCCAGCCCGGAGTCCACCCGCTGCGCCACATCGAGCAACTGATCGGCCCACTCGGCGACCACCGCACCGGCCGCGGTCAGCCGTGACCCGCGGGGTCCGCGCTGAACCAGCCGCACGCCGGTCTGGGCTTCGATGGAGGCCAACCTCGAGGACACCGCTTGCTGGGTCAATCCCAGTTCACGCCCGGCGGCCCCGAGGCTGCCGGTACGGGCGATGGCCAGCAGCACGTCGAATGCGGCCAGTTCCGGCATCCTGGCGCTCAGCGGCATGCCCAGGATCGTAGAGTGCGCTCACAACTACTGCTTGTGAACGCACCGGTTGTGGCCGGGCGCCGGCTGTGGTGTAGCCTGGCCGACGTGACTATCGGTGTGTGTGCCGGCTATTGGCGCTTTATCGAGGCTCCGGGCGGAGCCGATAAAGCGCAGCACTAAGCACGCATCCACCCGGAGCCCAGGCAGTGACCATCGGTCGCTGCCTTTCGTCGTTACAGGGCGCCGGAATTGAGCCAGGTGCCCGCCACCAGGAAGGCACCTGAAAATGAACTTGGCGCAGATCGCCGACGCCCCCGCCACATCGGACCGCCGGGTCCGCAGTTTCAGCGCGATTCCCAGCCCGCACGATGTACTGACCGAGTTCCCGCTGGGGGAGCGTCGGGCCGAACGCGTGGCGCGCGACCGCGATGAGATCGCCGACATCCTGGCCGGCCGCGACGACCGGCTGTTGGTCGTGGTCGGCCCCTGCTCGGTGCATGATCCGGCCGCCGCGCTGGAGTACGCGTCACGCCTGGTGAAACTGGCCGATGCGCTCAAGGACGAGCTCAAGATCGTGATGCGGGTGTACTTCGAGAAGCCGCGCACCACGATCGGCTGGAAGGGCCTGATCAACGACCCGGGCATGGACGGCACGTTCGACGTGGCTCGTGGATTGCGTATCGCCCGGCAACTGCTGCTCGACATCATCGACATCGGCCTGCCCGTGGGTTGTGAGTTCCTCGAGCCGACCAGCCCGCAGTACATCGCCGACGCGGTCGCCTGGGGTGCGATCGGGGCCCGCACCACCGAATCCCAGGTCCATCGTCAGCTGGCGTCGGGGTTGTCGATGCCGGTCGGGTTCAAGAACGGCACCGACGGCAATGTTCAGGTGGCAGTCGACGGGGTGAAAGCCGCTGCCGCCCAGCATGTCTTCTTCGGCATGGACGACATGGGTCGTGGCGCGGTGGTGAGCACCGCGGGCAACGAGGACTGCCATGTGATCCTGCGCGGCGGTACCGACGGGCCGAACTACGGCGCCGACGCGGTGGCCGATGCCGCCGCCAAGCTGACCGGTGCCGGGCTGCCCGGGCGGGTCGTGATCGACTGCAGCCACGCCAATTCCGGCAAGGACCACATCCGCCAGGCCTCGGTGGCCGCCGAGGTGGCCCAGTTCGTGCGCGACGGGTTGCCGATCAGCGGGGTGATGCTGGAGAGCTTCCTGGTCGCCGGGGCGCAGTCGCCCGAGGCCCGTCCGCTCACCTACGGCCAGTCGGTCACCGACAAGTGCATGGATTGGGAGGCCACGGATCTGGTGTTGCGGGAGCTGGCGCGCCGCTCGGCCTAGTTTCCGGTCGGCTTGCGGTAGCTGCCGGTCGGATCCCGGTCGTACTTGGGCGGTTTGGCCGGGTCTAGTTCGATCAGCACGTCGTCGCCGGCGTCGTGCGGTGCACTGAAGACGACGACGGCTGACCCCGCCAGCGGAACCCGGGAATGGTGGGCGACGATGTTCGCGGTCACCACCCGGCGTCCGGTCGGGGCCTCGAAGGCGATGGTGACGGTGAACTGAGGGTCGTCTGCGGTCCAGCGCTTCAGGAATGTCACGTTGCGCAGCTCGCCTGGCGAACGCACACCGTGCCGGCGCAGCGATCCCAGCCAGCGCTGTCGTCGCCGGGTGTAGCGGATGCCCTGCCACGCGGTGACGGTGACGATCGCCGCGCCAAGTGCGAACACCACGCTGACCAACGCCATCACGCCGGCGCTGAAATCTCTGAACCACAATGCGGCCCCGATCAAACCGACCGCGATGCCGGTCAATGACGGGATCACGGCCACCCGGTTGCCGGTACTGCGCTGACCGAAGGTATCGCGGGCCTCGTCGGCGACGATGGCGGCCATGATGACCGGAAGAAACGAACCGACGATCGCGGCGATACCCAACCACGTCGACGGGTTGTGGGTCTGCATGCCGCGAATCCAGAGCGCGGCGCCGACGGCGATCGGAATCCACAGGATGAACGTGAGCACGGCGAAGAAACGCAGTGTTTCCGACGGTCTGGTGACGGGCACGGTGATCTGGCCGTGCTTTTCGACCGTGGAGAAGTGCGGAAGCGTGCCGTCCCAAGTGTCAGCTTGCGACGCGGTATCGCCGGACATGCGGTGCTCCCTTCTCCTCGGGACCACCAGTATCGGCATACGAGGTGCCGATAGTCGCCTAGAAGGACTGCGCGTCGCAATCCTCACGAATTGCTCATAGCCCCAATACAGTTCGGTTAAGAGTCATCCTCGGCGCCGTCGGACTGCCAGCTACCCGGCATCATCGGGATCGTCGTTCCGTCGCTGAAGGCGTCGTCGGTCAACGTGGTCAGCCCGGCCGGTCCGGCGAGAGTCGGTTTCGCTGCGGTTCCGGTGAATCCGAGGTTTCCAGCCCCACTCTCGGAGGCGCTCGTGCTGACGGGTTGCTCGGGGGGCGGTGCGGCAGCACCGTCGGCCGTCATGAACTCATAGCGGTAACCGCGGTCCTTGGCGGTTCCGCCGCGCCGCTTGCGGGCCTGCGACCGGCGCTTGTTGATCGCGGCAGCGGTGGCGGCGGCCGCGGCGGACGCGCCTACGGAGTCCGAAGCCTTGGCGGTGGCGCTGTACCGCGACGTCGCGCCGTAACCGAATCCGGCGCCGCCGCCCGGCACGGCATACAGGGAGGTCTCGGTCCCGGCGGACATCGGCGTGGGAGTTGACGGTGCAGGGGCGGGAGCGGAGGTGGGTGCGGGCGCAGGTGCCGCGCCTGCCGTCACCGATGTCGGCGCCGCGGAGCTGGGCAGCGCGGCGACCACGGGCGGCTCGGCGCGGGCGATCTCCTCGGCCGGCGCGTCGATCGGGATGTCGTAGGCCTGCGCCAGTCCCACGATGCCGAGCAGGCCCAGCATGGCCGGGGACACCGCTGCGGTCACTGCGGCGTAGAGCGGGGTCCCCAAGATGGCGAAAACCGCCGAGTAGGCACCGAGGAAAAACACGTTCATGTAGGTGCTGAACAGCAACGAGGGGTCGGCGATGATCTCGGCGAGAACCTGCGGGACTCGCCACGGCTCGAGAATGAATTCCCGCAGCTGGTCGTACATTCCGTAGAAATGCTCCGATTGCCCGGCCAGCCAATTGCCGATCGGATCGTTGGCCTTGATCCATTCGATGAACTCCTCGTACGAACTGAGCACATCGCTCAGGCTGAGGGAGGAGCCCGACTCACCGGCCCGGGCCACGGCGGCAGACTGCATCATCGTCGCCGACCCGGAGCCCACTTCCCCGACCCCCGGCGCCAGCAGGACCGGTGCCGCGGTGGACGGCGGCGCGGTCGCCACCGCAACCTTGGTGGACGCCTGGTAGACGGTCATCGTGGTGGCGGCCTGAATCCACATCCGGACGTAGTCGGCCTCGTTCACCGCGATCGGGACGGTGTTGATGCCGAAGAAGTTGGTGGCCACCAGTACACCGAGAGTGGTGCGGTTGGCGGCCAACTCGGCCGGCGTCGGCATGGCCGCCAGGGCGGTGGTGTACGACGCGGCGGCGGTCTCGATCTGGGCGGCCACTCCGGCGGTGCTGGCACTGGTCCGGCTCAGCCAGGCCACGTAGGGAACGTGCGCCGCGGTGTAACGCTCGGCGCTGGGTCCCTCCCATGCGCCCGCTCCCACGGTGCCCATCAGGGTAGTCAATTCTGCTGCTGCCGAGGAGTATTCGGTACTCAAGGCGTTCCAAGCTCCGGCGGCGGCCAGTAGCGGGCCGGCGCCGGGGCCGCTGCTGAGCAGGGCCGAGTGGACCTCGGGGGGTACGGCCATCCAGACGGGGGCGGTCATCACGCCGGCGTCTCCTCTCGATCGCTGTGTCCCCCACGTAAAAGTATGGTTAGCATAAGCTAACTTCAACTGTTTTGGGGTATGAAGTTCCTATGTGTTGGCGGGAACGTCAATTGAGGTTCGGGCTGGTCAGCGGCGGTAGGACGGCAGCATTTCGGCGAGCTCGTCGAAGACGCGTTGGTTGAGCGCGAAGGCCAGCTTCACCTCGTCGACCACGCGATCGATCTCCTGGGTGGCCAGGCCGAGCCCGTCGAGACGATTACGGTAGGCGTCCTTGTAGGGCTTGGGGCGCACCGGAAAGCTGTAGAACGCCAAGCCTTTTCCGTCGAGGTCGAATGAGCGCTCCAAGATGCGGCCGATGGCCTGGCCGCCGGAAAGATCGCCGAGATAGCGGGTGTAGTGATGGGCCACCAGGGCGCCGCCCCACGGCGAGTCGGCGAACCGGGCGCAGTAGGCCCGCACTGCTGGTGAGTCGATGTCGCGCTGGGCGCCCGGCGCCCAGTGATCCAGATCGGCGTCGATGGCATCCACCCGCTCGAGTGCGGGGTCGTAGACGGCGCTGACGAGCGGGTCGTCGCGATGCTCGCGGACGGCGGTCTCCAGCGCGTGGTAGATCGCCCGCAGCCGCAGCAGGTAGTCGACGTAGCCCTGCTCGTTGACCCGGCCGCTGAGAAGTTCGGTGACAAACGGCGACTGCTCGGCGGCCTCGTGCTGGTCGGTCGAGTCCTGACGCATGGCCGCCGACAGGGAGCGGATGGACTCGGTGGCGACGGCACTCGGCGGCATTTCGGCTCCACTTGGTAGGACTCAGCTTTGACAGGTTGTCAGCATGATGCTGACAACCTGTCGGAAACCTAACACGGTGCCGACGGGTTCGGGGAGCTACGAATTGTGAGTTACCGCGTCGCGCCGAGCGCGCGCAGCACAAACCGCTCGATGTTCGCCCGTGGCAGGTGACGCGGGGCAAGGCAGGCATGCAGCAGAGACATGGTGGCGGCTTCGTCATCGATCACGAACTGGCCGGCGGCAACACCCTGGGCCAGAATCTCACGCAACACGTCCTCGACCGCCACCACGTGATCGCGGATCGCCAGCATCGTCTCGGTGGACAGGGCTCCGTAGAGCTGCATGCCCATGCCCATGTGAAATTCCTGCCCAGCCTCCAGCTGGTGGCCGATGTAGACCTTGAGACGTTCGACCGGATCATCGACCTCGGCCAGCGCGGTGCGCAGCCCGTCGAGATACCGGGTCGTCTCGTGGGAAGCGAAGGCGATCACCACCGATTCCTTGTCGGGGAAGTGGTGATAGATCGCGGTCCGGCCGATGCCGGCCTCGGCCGCCAGCTTGGCCATGGTGATCGCGTCGAAGCTGTGCTCGGCCATCAGGGCGGCGAAGGCCTCGAAGATGCGCTGTTGGACCAGCTCGCGGTGTTCTCCGACCGATGAGGCGCTGATCCTGGGCACGCTCGACTTTAACGTCCGCTGCGAAATCCGAAGCTGTTAGTGCAGCCTTAGCAGCCGGCCCACGGAATCTGATGGCACAAACCCATCGTGGAGCGGATGACGGGATTCGAACCCGCGACCCTCACCTTGGCAAGGTGATGCGCTACCAACTGCGCTACATCCGCGCGCCACGAGCGAGATCGTCGCCCGTCGCGGTGCAGAACACTAGTCCACCGATGCGCGCTGACACAAATTTCTCGGACTGACTTGCATTGTGGGGCAACGAAAAATGTGTGCACCTCGGCACCGATGCCGTTGATCCGGATGCCGACGGCGGGCGGGGGAGGGCAGTTCGTAGGATTCCTGGATGCCGCTCAACGTCGGTCAGACGTTCGCCGTGTTCCGGATCATTCGACCGCTGAGCTCGAGCGGGGCGGGGCAGGTCTACCTCGCCCAGCATCCCCGGCGGGCCGGCCGTGACGTGCTGTCGGTGCTGCCGCAGGAGTGGTCCGCCGACCCGCAGCACCGGGAGCGGTTCCACCGGGAGGCGGATGTGGTTGCCGGGTTGTGGCATCCGGCCATCGCCAGGATTCGTGATCGCGGGGACCACGATGGCCGGCTCTGGCTGTCGACGGACTTCGTCGGCGGAACGGATCTTGCTGGTCTCCTTGAGCAGCACCCCAACGGCCTGCCGCGCGACCAGGTTTCCCGGATCATCACTACGGTTGCCGGCGCGCTCGACTACGCGCACAAGCACGGTGTGGTGCATCGCGACGTCAGGCCGGGCAACATCATCCTGGGTGATGTCGACGGTGCCGGAAAGGCGCCAGTCGCCCTCGTCGGCCTGGGTATCGCTGGAAACGCCGGGCCCGGCTATGCCGCACCCGAACAGCTTGTGGGCGAGGAGGTCGACGGCCGTGCCGACCAGTACGCCCTGGCCTGCACCGCCTATCACCTCTTGACCGGGATGCAGCTGTTCGCACATTCCAATCCCGCTGTCGTGGACAGCCGTCACATCAACTCGAAGCCGCCGGTGTTGGCCGACATCCGGCCCGACTTGGCCGACCTCGATCCGGTGCTGGCCAAAGCTCTCGCCAAGAACCCGGCCGAGCGGTTCGCCAGCTGCGGCGCCTTCGCCCACGCATTTGTCGACGAAACCCCGCTTCCCGCAGCGGCGTTGGCGCCGACGCCAGCAGCTGAACCCGCCCAACCGGAACCGCGATATCGGATGCTCGAGACATCTGGCTGGGTGCCCGCAGCGGTGATCGCCGCCGTCGGCGCCGTAAGTGTCGGCCTGTGGCAGTTGTGGCCATCCCCAAACGCCGCGGCGAGTGGACAGTCCGGCCCACCGCCAAGCGCCGCCACCGAAGCCGTCTCGAACGCGGCGATCACCCCGCCGCCGCCGACCGGTCCCGTGTTCGACGGCCTCTACCGCCTCGACTACGACAACCCGCACGCCACCCTCAACGGCAACCCGTGGCCGTCGGCGGGCAACCAGATCGCCAGCTACTGGTGGGCATTCCGCTCGACGTGCAAACCCTCGGGATGCGTCGCGACGTCGACGCGCATGGACGGCACCAACCCTGCCGTGCCGTCCACCGAAGGCGGGGGCATGGCTGCCATATTTCGTTTCATCAACAATTCTTGGCAGGGCGATTCGGGACGAGGTTCTCTGCCCTGCGAGGCGCCGATCGTCGGGCAGGCTCAGGCGACGGATACGGCGTTGGCATTGACGCCGCAGCCCGACGGTTCACTGGCCGGCACGCAGACCACCACCATCCAGACCAACGAGTGCGGACTGCAAGGTGCGGTGATCACCGTGCCCGTTCACGCCACCCGGCTCGGAGATGCCGTGCCGGGCAGCCCGGTCGCCAATCCTGCCGCGGTCGCCGACCCGCTGCCGCCGGCACCACAGTTGCCTCCGCTGCCGCCTCTGCCGCCCGCTCCACCGGTGCCCGCGCCTCCTCTTTTGCCGGCGCCGCCGGTTGCTCCGCCGGTGCCGTTACCACCGCCGGCATAGAGCCACCAACGGACCGCAACCAGGATCGCGATCGGTGTGTTCGCCGAAAAGTGCCACCCGGCAGGAGGATCGAGTAGCGGTCCGCAGGTGCACCGTTGGGTGAGCTTTCCGCTCACAACAGAAAGGCCCGGTCGAAACCGGGCCTGACCTTGAAGAACTGTGGTGCGCGATACTGGGATTGAACTTGTACCTGTTTTACGTTTCGAGTAACCGTTCTGAACTGCATCAACAGGCGTTCTGACCTGCTGATGAGTGAAACAGTACCAATGGACAGCAATGGACACAATGGGGCAGATTCACACTTGCTTGTTGCATGAAAGTTGCATGAAACTAGAGCCATGGCAGAGCGCAGGAAGTTCGGACGTATCCGCAAGTGCCAGCCATCGGGGCGGTATCAAGCGTCGTACACCGCGCCGGACGGGCGGATCTACAGGGCAGAGCGAACGTTCGCGGCCCGTGAGGACGCCGAGGGCTGGCTACACGAACGCCGCAAGGAGATTGACCGCGACTTGTGGAGTCCTCCCGCTACAGCCGACCAGAAGCGGAGCGCCGCCCAGAAGAGGGCAGCGGGGGAGCTGTTCGCCCCCTACGCCAACAGGTGGTTGGAGAACAGGACTGTGAAGGGCAGACCGCTCAAGCCGCGCACCAAGGCGCACTATCGGAGCTTGCTCGATGACTATCTCATTCCGTCGTTCGGCTCTAAGCAGGTCCGAGATATCACGATGCAGAGCGTTGACCGCTGGTATGCCCGCACCCTCAAGGACAAGCCGACTATGCGCGCGCATGCCTACGCACTGCTTCGGACGATCCTCGAAACCGCGCGCACCCGTGACCGAATCATCGAAACCAACCCGTGTCTTGTCCGTGGTGGGGGCACGGTATCCCGCAAAGTCAAGCCGCAGCCAGCAACCTTGGAGCAACTAGCCATCGCTACGGCGGCAATGCCGGAGCGTATGCGTCTCATGGTGCCGTTGTCGGCCTGGTGCGCGCTGCGGTTCGGTGAGCTGGTCGAGTTGCGCCGCAGTGATATTGACGTCACAAATGGCGTGATTCGTATCCGTCGTGCTGCCGTTCGGGTAGGTGGGAATTGGGTGGTTGGCGATCCCAAGAGCGAGGCCGGCGCTCGGGACGTAGCAATCCCGCCCCACCTCATGGATATGGTTAACGAACACCTCGAACCACTGCGCAGAGACGACCTGTTGTTCCCCGCCGTGTCGGGCGGTCATATGCAGCCCTCGACGCTCTATAGATGGTGGTACAAGGCTCGTGACGCTGCTGGACGCCCCGATCTGCGCTGGCACGACTTACGGCATAGCGGTGCCGTCATGGCCGCGATGACCGGGGCAACCCTGGCGGAACTTATGGCGCGACTTGGTCATTCGAGTCCGCAAGCCGCGATGCGTTACCAGCACGCCGCCCAAGGCCGCGACCGGGAGATTGCGGCGGCGCTGTCTCGGCTGGCTGAGGGTGCCGAATCATAGCTTTCGGGAATCTGTGCGCTCAAGAGAATGTGATTAGCATAACAGTAACGAGTTTCCAAAAGTTCCCCCGGAATCGGCATACCCGTCGAATACAGTAGTGGACATGACGCCGCAAGTGTGATAACGGCGGGGCGGCCCGCCCCGCAGGCGTCTCCCCGGTTCGATCAGATCGTGGTCGAACGTGTCCAAATGGAGATTTGCTGTGACTACTGTGCTGCCCGAAAAACCGACTATCGCTCAGGCTGCCGACTACGCCAATGTCGATCCGAAGACTATCCGCCGCTGGATAGCTCAGGGGAGGATTAAGGCGCACCGTTTCGGCCCCCGTCTGATTCGAGTTGATCGAGAGTCTTTGCTAGAGCTGGCGCGACCGGTCGGTGGTGCGCGATGACTGTCCTGGACTTCACTCGCGAGGACCCCGCCATCATGATCGACTGTGGCTCGATCGAGCCGCTTGTGCCGGAGGTTGACCAGTTCGTCAAGATCCCCCTGCGGGTCGTGTGCGGCCAGTCCGGTCTGGGGATCGAACTGGGGCCGTACACGCTCACCGAGCTAGACGTGTACGCACTGCGGCGGGTGCTCGCTGTCCACGATGACATTTGGCGGCAGATCGGGTGACGGCGGATGATACAGCCTTTTGCGTAGATGTCAATACTCAATGCGCTAGAATAAGTAGAGGTCGCCCTCGGGTGTGGCAGCCGCTCCCAGGCTCGAACGGGTACGCCATTCATCCCGACGGCCGTTTGCGGGATCGTCATCGAAATATCATCACCGACCCGGCGATTATCGCGGCGCTGATCCCGCCGAAGTCATCACCGATGGTGCGACTGGCGTGCTGTGGCCAGCCGGTGCGGATCGACCAGCCATCGACCGCTGAGGCGCATTGGTCAGATTGTCTACAGGACATGCTCGCGACGGGTTCACCCCGGAACGCCCCACGGGGGCGCCTGGACCCTAACCGGCACTACTCCCGCGAGAACCACCCCCGTCGTGCTCCACGTCGAGCCGTACTCGGTGAACCCCTGGTGCTGGCCCATAACGGGCAGTCCGGCCCCGACCGCAGATTGCGAACAATGCCGTGGTCGGCGGCTGTCCGAATCATGTTGCAACAAAAGGATTTTGGAGATGAACTGTCAGAACCCCGACGTGCATCCTGATACGCCCTTGAACCGAATCGGCGGCACTGGTGCTTGCCGCATGTGCGCCGCCGATCGGCAAGCGAAATTCAAGGCTGCCAACAAGACCGCGAAAGAGCTGTACAACGCCTTGACGGCCTGCGGCGTTCCCGCCGACGCTGAACGTATCGCCCAAGCATGGGCGCTGATGGAAGACGCCAACAAAGGAGAACCGGCATGAGCACGATCAGCGATGCACTCGTAGGAAAGTTCTTTCACACGACGGCCACTCAGGCCGACGGGTGTCGAACCATCGTCAATCAGGGGCGTGTGGTTGCCCACGAGGGCGACATGCTGCTCATTGAGATTTTCGACTTCGCGATGGGCGAAGCTCACGGGCAGGAACTTGTCACGTTGACTCAACTATCTGACCGCGGTGCCGTGTTCTATGAAGATGCCGACGAGATGAAATTCGAGTACGAGAATGGACCGCTCGGGACGGTTTCTCGCCACCACTGGGATCGATGCGAATGACTCGAAGTTTCCTTGCAGCGATCGGCGCGGACAAGCCCCAGCGGACGACTCCGCCCGCGCCGGCCAAGACGACCGAGACCACAACCCCGTACGGTCGCGCCGTCCTCGACAACCATGTCCCACGGATGCGCTCTACCCCTGAGGGCATCCGCAATGACACTCTCCGCGATATCGGCCGGCTATTGGGCGGGTTCGTCGGGGGTGGGGAGATCACATGGAATGACGCCCACGATCAACTTTGGGATGCCGCAGTGGACAGCGGTCTTGACGAATCGGAGGTCAACAGAATCTCCGACCATCTCGAATACGGTATGAAGGAACCCCTTGCGGCGCCGAATGATTGGACGCCCGACAAGCCGGTGCACGCTGTACCCGATAGGCCTACGGGCTTGCGATCCAAGATCCTCAGCCGGTCGCAGCTTCGCAACCTGCCCAAGCCGCAACCGTTGATCGACGGACTACTTACGCAGGGCACCACGGCATTGCTGTACGGCAAGTGGGGCAGCGGCAAGAGTTTCATATCACTGGATTGGGCGTGCTGCCTTGCAACCGGCAAGGCGTGGCAAACCCATACGGTCAAGCAACGCCGGGTGCTGTACGTGGCCGCTGAGGGCGTGTTCGGATACCAGGCGCGCGTCGAGGCGTGGGAAAAAGGTTGGGACACCAGCGTCTCCGACGAGTGGATGAGCTTCTACCCCGAGCCTGTGAACGTTTCGCTTGAGCATCACGTGACTGAGTTGTGCGAGTTCGTCGCTGAGGAAGGGTTCGACGTGATCGTGCTCGACACCCTGGCCCGCTGCACCACAGGCGCCGACGAGAACAGCTCGAAGGACATCGGTCTCGTGGTGGACGCCCTCGCCCGTCTGCGCGATGCAACACCCGGCCGGCTCGGGCTGGCTCTCGGGATTCACCACGAAGGCAAGAACGGATCGCTACGCGGCAGCACGGCCTATGAGGGCGGTGTCGATACCGTCTTTAACGTGCAAAAGGGCAGCGTCATCAAGTTGGTGAACACCAAGCAGAAGGACGCCCGCGACGGCGATGCCTGGTTACTCAAGCTCGCGCCCATCATGGGCACCAGCTCGTGCATTATCGACCGGGCGCATGCCGCCGACGTCGAACCCACATCGTGCATCGGGTGGATTCTCCGAACGGTGCGTGAGCACGGCGGGGTAATGCTGCAAGAGGATCTGCTCGACTGCCTCGGGTACGACCGACGTACTGATGAGAAGCCGGCCGAGAACCCGCCCTATGAGATAGCTGTGCTACGCCGCAAGCTTGGCCAGGCTGCCAACGAGAAGCGGGTGATCATCGCCGCCGATCCCACCAGGGACGGCAAGCTTGTGGTCAAACTGGCCTAGAAACTGGACACGTGTCTTGTCCATGGGCATGGACATAAGCCCATCTAACTATCTGTCCGGCCAATTCTGTCTGTCCATGTAAACAGCCCGTGGACAGGTTGGACAGATTTCTCGCTGACCAGCGCAAACGGTCTGTCCATGGCCTGTCCATGCCCATGAACCACGGTCAACCCAACGTGTGTGTTGCGTCTGTCTGTCCACCCCACCCCTTTAGGGGTGGACAGGACACACACGGAGACCCAAAGACATCTAGGAAAACAATTGACACCTCTAGCTCTCGTAGTGGGCGGGATTGATGGCCCCGAAAGCATCCCGCTGCACATCGACAACACGGGCGGATGGGCTGCGCATCATCTCGGTTGCACCGTGCACTTGACCATCACGCCTACGGGCACGACCACGCCCGCCAAGGCGCAATGGGTCGAGCAGTGACGCGGCCGTACCGCGACACCGCCGTCATCCCGCACCCGGAGGGCGAGTACCGGGTAGGCGTGTCCGATGCCGGCTGGCTTTATGTCTCCCGATTGTTGCCGCGCAAGGGCCGGTATCTACGGGTGGCGTTCGACCCCGAGACCGCCCTGGCGATCTGCGATGCCGTGGTCGACGCGGCCGAAACCATCACCATCTAAAAGACTTCCAGTCGGGTTCTCGCCGCCATCGGTCTAAACGGAGCCGTGGGCGGACTCCGCCCGCTTGGAAAATCCCCCTCGGGTCGAGCGCGTCGAGCTTCTCCCATCACGCGCTCCCCGAGGGGCCTCTAGCAAGAAAGCTTCGACTTTGACGCATATAGAAACAATCGGCGGTCGTCCGATCACCGTCGACCGCACCCCGCTCGGTGGTGTTCGGGTGTTCCGCCGTATAGGTCAGAACCACGGCGCCTATCTCATCTTCGACGTTGCCGATGTTCCGCGAGTGGCACGGGCAATCCTTGAGTTTGTCGAGGCCGACAGGGCAGGTCTGATCACCAGCCTGACCCTGCAGTCTGGCCCGCTGGTTATCGACAGGGCGGGCGGGTATCTCAGACTGTCTCGCCCCGATGGACGAAAAGAACCATGGCTGTCGATGACCGACGCGACTGCCTGCGATGTCGCCCTGGCGATGCTGTCGGAGTTGGAGCAATGACCCGCCGCAAGAATCCCACCACCTGCCGGGAATGCCGAGCGCACAAGACCCGACATCGCAGCGCTATTTGCTCTGAGTGTCGTGACCTACCGCGAGTCGAACGCGCAAAGGATGGCGGGGTAATCCTTCTCGGCCAGGTGAAGCTCAGTGAGCAGGCGGCCAGATCATTTGCTGACCTCATCCACGACACGCTCGAAGGTGGCGACTGATGCGGGCCAGCATCTCCGAACCTGATGGCACAACCATCGAACTGCACCGCCGCCACGACAACGTCATCACGATCAGCCGTGCCGTCGCCGGTAGTCGCGTGACCCTCACGCTTGAGCCTGCGCTGGCTCAACTGCTGGCTGATCACATCAACGATCTACTCGAAGGAGAGCAGCATGACATGGACTGGTAGCGGCAAAGGTAGCCAGATCCCGCAGGCATTGCGGCGCAAGGTCTTCGCGAGGGCCAACAACGAGTGTGAGATCAAGTACCCGGGAATCTGTACGGGCAAGGCCGAGCATGTGGACCACACTGTCAACCTGGCCTCACAAGGATTGCCTCGTGGTGTCAACGACCTCGATGGCTTGCAGGCCGCTTGTGTGCCATGCCATCGCAGTAAGACCGGGCGAGAGGGTCGGGCAGCGCAGCTCAAAGCGAAAGAGTCCATGAAGAGGAAGTTCGTCAACCCTGGTCTCGCTGGCGGAACGGACGTGGAACTACCGGAGTCGCCGTGGATCACTCGTGAACGCGAGCGTGCCGAACAACGGCAGCAAGACTGGGCCGCGAAAGCACTTGCTGAATCGGAAGAGCTGCGCCGACTGGCCGAAGAGTGGGTCCGCGAGCAGGACGACTGACCGGCTACCCAATCCCCTCCCTGACCCCTAGAGACATGGCCACCCACCTGTTTGCCTGACAGCGCATTGCGTGGGGATTTTCGTGGATTTCTACCCATATTCCCTGATAGGGACAATTTAGGTCCCCGAATAAGCCCTCTAAACGGGCCGATAACTACCCCTTAATCCCTCATTAGGAGGTTAAAACGTGTCTAGACGACCGAAAACGGCGGGTGAACGTCTGCGTCAACGGCTGGACGAACAGCTCGCAATGGCCGGTGAGGACATCGGCTATCAGTTGGAATGGACCCAACAGGAATCCGCCACCCTCGACCGTGCCGCCGATGCCGCTGACCGTGCCGAGCATCTATCCGCCTGTTGGGAAGCCCTCGCGGCTAACCCTGAGACTGATCCGGCGTTGTTGGTGAAGGTGTCCGGTGAGCTTCGCGCACTAGAGAAGTCGATCACCGATCTCATCTACAGAGTGTCGCTCACCGAGGGGCGGGCAAAGTCTCCCCAGCATCAGCGGGCGGCGCACTCTCGCTGGGATCGGGCGTACTGATGGCCCGCAAGACGAAGAAACCGGCCACGCGGGGGCCGCGGTTCTGCCCGCACATGGTGCCGTTCAAGAAGGAAAACGGCTGGCTGGGCTGCTTTCTGTGTCAGCGCGCGTTCTACGGCGAAAGCATCGACCACCCCCCGTTCGCATGCCCGAATCATCCCGAGGTCGTCGCCTACCGCGATGCTGACGCCGAATGGCATCTGGATTGCAGTTGTGATCACGGCGATTACGACGAGATGGCCAAGCAGTGGAGCTTATGCACCGATCTCGATGGAAAGCGCTACGGGATGCGCTCCACCGATCACCGATGTCCTCGCTGTGATGCCCCGGCCGCACTGGTCGGCGCCACGTGGATCTTCGACTGTGGGCACTACACCGGCCAGGCCGGCGTCCCGTTCTATCGCGTGGTGGGCAACCCGAAGAAGTGCACCGACTGTCCGAATGATGTCCCCCCGGCGATCGCCGGGACACCCTGGCGCGGTGACAAGTGTCCTCGCTGCGCCCTGAAAAGTATTGAGGAAAGCCATGTCTAGAGAACAGGTTGAACGTGTTGCCCAGAAGTGGGCGGAGTTCTTTCCGGTCGCCACACCCAGCGAGCAAGAACCCGTCGAAGAACCTGAACCCGAGCCGGGTAAAGGAAATGTCATCCCCACTGCAGGGAATCAGCCCCAGCTAACCGACGCGCAGATGGACGCGCTCGTGAGGTCGGGGAAGACGAACAACGAAATGCTGGCCGAAATGTTGTCAGCCCAGAACGCTGCATACCAGTGGTACGGACCCCAGAAGTAAAGGGAATGAACAACAATGATTGATTTGAAGAAGATTGATGCCCCCAGTTGGCAGCGTGAAGGCGCGCGGACGGCAATCCTGCAGAGAGCCGGTTTCGAGCCGCCCGAGGAACACGCGAACATCGCCGAGCGCTTGGCGAGATTCACCGTCCTAGGTACGCCGGTCACCACACGCCTGATTGATGCCGTAGTCACGGGCCAGGGCGACGTAGAAGCCCTCAGAGCGGGTGCGCTCGCCGAGTGGGGCGGGGACGCTCACCGACTCAACGAGATCGTCTCCAATGGAGTGGCCGAGGCGCAGGGTCGTATCGTGCGGGAAGTCGCTACTGCCACCTATCAGACCGTGCAGAAGCGCTTCAACGAAACCGCCACGGCGTTTGCTAAGGCTGCGATAGCGATCGACCCGGAGACGGTCGCCGAGGACGTCATCGCATTGGGCGACTTGAAGAAGCAAGCAAGCTGGCAGGACGCGGCCAAGCTTGCTGATGAACTCAGCGCGTTACTACTGCCACTTCTGGCGGCAGCGGCCAACGCCGGCCTGCCTCACCCGGCGGGCAAGGATTCCGCAGCGTCGGGATCTCGGAGCCCGAAGACGAAGTCAATGGTTCTCGGCTTGGTGGTCGATGCGAGCGCAGTTGAGAACGTGCGAGACGCCTGGTCTGCGCTCGACGCTGAGGGACGCACTGGGCCGTGGGGGCAACTCCTCAAGGTCAACGCGAAGATCACCGCGAAGGATCTCGCTGACTATGCACCGCTGCGCGAGCCGGCGCGGCTGGTCGATAAAAAGGTGGATCGTGGCGACGGGACGTTCGGCTGGGTAACGGTCGATCCGGAACTTGAGCCCGAGGACGACCCGGTGGTGAACTAAGAGATGAGCACACGTTGATTGCGGCGATGACCTTCACGCCTGACGCCGACCTAACTACGGTCTCGATTCGTCTCGAAGGCGGCGGGTCTGGGATTCCCGGTTACGTGACTACTGCCGAGGCGGATTCAGCTTCTACTTGTACTCCGCTCCCGGCGGAAGTTGCCCCGGGGGAAGGGGCGGAAGGCTCGTATCGAAGGTGATCGGGAACGGGTACGACGCTAGGGCTTGGTCGGCGGAGTCGTCGGGATTGGCGTATATCCCAAAGGTGTGGACGCCCTGGTCGAAGACCAGAAACGGCACCTGCAGATCGAACACCCGCCACTTGCACGGCGCGTCAGGCACATCATCCCAAATCCACGCCAACTCGACGTTGCCGCGAGTTTGCCCGCTGGGATCTCTGACTTGCACGTAGAAATGCGGGTCATGGTCGGTGCCGTTCTCGGCCCACATGCACAGTAGGACCGGGGCGGACAGTTGATGCGCCTGGTCAACCTGCAGTGGCGGCATACGGAACGACACAAACGGGATCTGGGTCGCGTTGACGGCACCGCCGACCATTACCGCGCTCTCGGTGGGGGCAAAGGCGTTTATGTGCACAGACATGTTCGTGATTATGCGGAATGCCACTGACAAATGGCCGCATTGCTAGCCGACGAGCCTCGGTAAGCTCTCACCCTGTCGGCCAAGCATGTCGCGTATCCCAGAGATCGCCCGCCGACATGACGAGACCCCGGCCAACCTCTCCATGGCCGGGGTCTCTTGTGGTTATTGGCTACCGCCTTGTCCGCCAACCCGTGAGGCGCATCGCGCACCAGCTAGTGATGCATCTGCCCGATGCGATGACCCGACCGTTGCGCGGGCTGAGCTTCAGTTCCATCTCGCGGCCACACGCCTTGCACCGTGGCAGCGCGATCCCTGCCGTGGTGGCGCTCATCGGTAGTTCTCTGATGTCATGTAGAACTGCCGTCCGGTGTCGGGATCGGTCCACATGCAAGGCATCCCATCGGCGTTGCCGTCCTCGTACTGGCATATGGGTAGCGGGCCGGCGCTGGCCCGGTCGGAGAAGTACAGGCCCCAGGTGATGAACCCGGCGCTGGCGATCAGCGCGACGGTGAACGCCTTCATCGGGCCGACTCCACATCGGAGAACACGGGCGCAAAGGTGTCAGCCGCGCTCATCCGAACGATCTCACCCCGAGCGGCCAGTAGGGCATCGGCCAAGTGCTGCAATGCTTCCGAGGGCAGTAGGTCGGTACTCCCGGCGATGGTGACCCACCGTTTGACCCCGCCGTGGCCGAACTGCACACCCTGGATGGTCGCGGTGATGTCGGCGGTACCCAGCTCCCAACCCATTGCAGTGTCGTGGGCGGCCTCGACGGTCCAACTGCGCGCCGTGAACATGCGGAACGGCGGCAACTGCTCGTCATCGCGACCGTTGAGATTGCGCCAATCCTCGATGTCGACGGCATCGGCGGGAATGGGCGGAAGTGGCGGGGTGTAGTCGGCGCAGAAGGCGCAGAGCCCATCGGCTCTATCGGTTGGGGCTGTGCACTGCTTGCATTCGGCGGTGGTCGCGTGATCGGACATGCGTCGGTCTCCCTTATCTCAGGGCTACCCGAAACGCTGTTGCATGGATGTTGCATGGATGTTGCATGCGAACTGGTGAGAAGTTCTAACTAGTACCTCTGACCTGCAAAGAATGTGGTGCGCGATACTGGGATTGAACCAGTGACCTCTTCCGTGTCAGGGAAGCGCTCTCCCGCTGAGCTAATCGCGCGGGTTGAAACTCTTTCTTGGAGGTGGAGACGGGAATCGAACCCGTGTGCACGGCTTTGCAGGCCGTTGCCTCACCACTCGGCCACTCCACCACTGGGGTTGATGCCACGATCGCACCTTCGAGCGGATGACGGGATTCGAACCCGCGACCCTCACCTTGGCAAGGTGATGCGCTACCAACTGCGCTACATCCGCGCGCCACGAGCGAGATCGTCGCCCGTCGCGATGCAGAACATTAGTCCACGGACGCGCGCAGACACAAATCCCCATTACGCGAGGGCGAAGTGGGGCTTAAAACGGTGTTTCAGAACAGTTGGTACCCCTGGCGTGAGATGGCGAAACCATGACGAGATTTCATGTCCCGACATCTGATGCCGGTTCCGGCGCTCTCGCAGCGCAGGGTTCCGGCGGTGATCGACTCCCGCTCGCTCAGTTGGGTATTCGCCTGCGGCGTGGTGTCGGTGGCGCAGACGAATGCGGCGGGCCGGCCCGGCCGCACCGAGATGCCGCGGCCGTAATCGAACTCACAGCTGGCCGGCCGCATCGGCGGGGCCCAGCTACGGTCGGTGACGTCGCACCGGGCCAGCTCGGCATCGAGGCGGCACCGCACGCTGCCCGACGGTGAGCTGAAGCTGGTCGGTTCGTTGACCTGCCGGTTCGTCAGGACGGACGCGCCGACAATGCGCGGGGTTACGCCCGGAGCGGAATCTGTCACGGTGACCCGATCGCTGCCGCAGCCGCTAAATAGGGCGCTAGCAGCAAAAACAGCGCCGCCGACAGCAGTCAGCCGAATGCGCAGGTGAACCATGACGGGTGACCATACGCCCGCATCGTGGTGCATATTTGGCAAATCAAACAAGTCGATCGGGTGGATACCGATTCGGGCCTGACCGGAAACGCGTGCTAGTGTTCGACGTCGTTCCCACGGTCTCGTAGCTCAGTGGGAGAGCGTCCGCCTCACACGCGGAAGGTCGCTGGTTCGAACCCAGCCGGGACCACCATCACCACCCACGGCTTCGGAGAAATCCGGGGCCGTTTTTTCGTGGCCGGACACACAGTTCCCCGTGCCCGGGTGTTGTCGGTTCGATTCGGTAGGGTCCTCCGACGTGACTCAGAGCGTGACCGTGGGAACCATCAAGTCCGTAACCGCCCGTCTGGCCGAGGAACTCGCCGTGAGCGAGCGGCAGGTCGCCGCCACGGTGGCGCTGCTGGACGAGGGCGCCACGGTCCCGTTCATCGCCCGCTACCGCAAGGAGGTCACCGGCAGCCTCGACGACGGTCAGCTGCGCACCCTGGAGGAGCGGCTCGGCTACCTGCGTGAGCTCGACCAGCGCCGTGAGGCCGTGCTGGCTTCGATCGAGGAGCAGGGCAAGCTCACCGACGAACTCCGCGCCGCCCTGATGGCGGCCGACACCAAGGCCCGGGTGGAAGACATCTACCTGCCCTACAAGCCCAAGCGGCGCACCAAGGCCCAGATCGCCAAGGAAGCCGGGCTGGAGCCACTGGCCGACCGGCTGCTGGCCGACCCGTCCCTGGTGCCTGACGAGGTGGCCGGCGAGTTCCTCAACGACGATGTTGCCGACGCGGCCGCGGCCCTGGAGGGCGCCCGCCACATCATCATCGAGCGGGCCTCCGAGGACGCCGAGCTGGTGGGTGCCACCCGTGAGAAATTCTGGGCCGACGGCTCCCTGTGTACCGGACCGTGGTCGGAGGAGGCTGCGAAAAGCCCTGCGGCACAGAAATTCCGTGACTACTTCGAGTTCTCCGAACCGTTGGAGAACATGCCGTCGCACCGAGTGCTGGCCGTGTTGCGCGGTGAGAAAGAGCAGGCGCTGTCACTGAACTTCGACGGCGGCGAGGATGAGCAGTACCAGGCGATGATCGCTCAGGCGCTCGGCATCGACATGACCGCCAAGACTCCGGCCGCCCCGTGGCTGGCCACCACGGTGCGGCTGGCGTGGCGCGCCAAGCTGATGATCTCGGCCGCCGTGGATGCGCGGATCCGGCTGCGTCAGCGCGCCGAGGAAGAGGCGGTCGCGGTGTTCGCCCGCAACCTCAAAGACCTGCTGCTGGCCGCGCCGGCCGGCACCCGGGCCACCCTCGGACTGGACCCGGGCTTCCGCACCGGGGTCAAGGTCGCCGTGGTGGACGCCACCGGCAAGGTCGTCGACACCTGCGCGATCTTCCCGCATCAGCCGCAGAAGCAGTGGGACCAGTCCAAGGCCACGCTGGCGGCCCTGATCGCCCGGCACAACGTCGAGTTGATCGCCGTGGGCAACGGCACCGCCTCACGGGAGACCGACGCGCTGGCCAGTGAGCTGATCGCCGATATCCGTGCGGCCGGAGCGAAAGCGCCGGTGAAGGCCATGGTCAGCGAGGCCGGCGCCTCGGTGTACTCGGCGTCGGAATACGCGGCCCGCGAGCTGCCCAGCCTGGACGTCACATTGCGCGGCGCCGTGTCCATCGCCCGGCGGCTGCAGGATCCGCTGGCCGAGCTGGTGAAGATCGACCCGAAATCGATCGGTGTCGGTCAGTACCAACACGACGTCACACCTGGCTCGCTGGCCCGCAGCCTCAACGCGGTGGTCGAAGACGCGGTGAACGCGGTCGGGGTGGATCTCAACACCGCCTCGGTGCCGCTGCTGGCCCGGGTGTCGGGTGTCACCGAATCCCTGGCCGAGGCGATCGTGGCGTACCGGGAGAGCGCCGGCGCCTTCCGCAGCCGCAAGGCGCTGCTGGATGTTCCGCGCCTGGGGCCCAAGGCCTTCGAGCAATGCGCCGGCTTCTTGCGGATCCGTGACGGGGAGGACCCGCTGGATGCCTCGGGGGTGCACCCGGAGGCCTACCCGGTGGTCCGCCGGATCCTGGACCGCTCGAGCGTCACCCTGGCCGAGCTGATCGGTGACGAGCGCACCCTGCGCGGGCTCAAGCCTGCTGACTTCGCCGACGAACGGTTCGGGGTGCCGACGGTCACCGACATCCTGGCCGAACTGGAGAAGCCCGGCCGTGACCCGCGCCCGGCGTTCTCCACCGCCACGTTCGCCGCCGGCGTGGAAAAGGTGGCCGACCTCAAGCCGGGCATGGTGCTGGAGGGCGTGGTGACCAATGTGGCGGCCTTCGGTGCCTTCGTCGACGTGGGCGTGCACCAGGACGGCCTGGTCCACGTCTCGGCGATGGCCGACCGGTTCGTCTCCGACCCGCACGAGGTGGTGAAGTCGGGTCAGGTGGTCAAGGTCAAGGTCGTCGACGTCGACGTGGAGCGCCAGCGCATCGGACTCACGTTGCGGCTCAACGACACTCCGCAGCGTGAGGCGGGCAAGCGGCCCGGCCAGGGCGGTCAGAACCGTCGTGACGGCGGCAACCAGGGCCGCGGCGGTGACCGGCGCGGCCAGAACCAGAACCAGAACCGCGGCAAGAATTCCGGGCGCCGGGACTCGAACCAGCCGATGGGCTCGATGGCCGAGGCGCTACGCAACGCCGGCTTCGGCCGCTAGCGGCTACGTCTGCTCCGGGGCCGGATCGGCCCCGGAGTGATGGCGGCGCCACGAGCGGTATCCGCGGTGCGCGGCGAATGCCCCGATGATGGCTGTGACGCACCAGACGCCGATCGCGGTGTAGGCCAACGGCGCGGACAGGTCGCCGATCGACGCGCCCAGTGCGGTGTAGACGAACGCGCGCGGCACCGATCCGATGAACGCCCCGGCGGCCATTTGCCACAACGGAACCCCGAACGCGCCGAAGGCGTAGGACGCGAGCGCATCGGATACGCCGGGGACGAAGCGCTGTCCGACCACGGCCCACAGGCCGCCCCGGGCGATTTGGCTGTCGAGCCGGTCGGCCCGTCGGGTTCCGAGCAGGGCCCGGGCGCTGTCGCGTCCCGCACGTCGGCCGATCAGGCTCGCGACCACGGCGGTACCCACGGTCGCGCCCAGCGTCACGAAGGTGCCCAGGACGGGTCCGAACAAGACGCCGCTGCCGGCAGCGAGGATCGGACCGGGCACGAACAGCGCGCCCAGCCCCGCCGAGACCACGACGTAGACGAGTGGTGCGGCCGGACCGGCGGCGGCCACCGCGCCACGAACGTCGTCGATATCGATGACGCGGGCGACGGCCACCAGGTAGAACAAGCCGAACAGGAACGCCACGAAGACGATGAGCCGCAAGATGTGCGGCCACCGGTTGGTGGCGGACGAGTCATCGTGATCAGTCATGGCGAACACGATTCTTCCCCACGAGGTGATCCGTGGGTCCGCCGCTAAGCGCTTGTGGTCACCACGATGTCGTGTCGAAACTGCGCATCGGGTTCGGGCCCCAGCTTCTTCAGCGCGGCGGCGGCGTCGAGTGAACGTACCGGGCGGCCCACCCGCGCGTGTTCGGCGGTGACCCGCTGGATCAACTCGTTGACCGGAGCGCTCTGCCCGTGCAGGCGGGCCTGCAACACGATTTCGCCGTTGAACCAGTCGGTTTCCACCTGAGTGTGCCCCCGGGCCACGCTCTGCCACGTGGAACTGAAGTAGTCGTCGTGGACCCGGCCCTGCAAGAGATCCCCGCGCCGCTGCGCGTCCTGTTCCGCGGTGACGAAGGAAATGCCGGCAGCGGTGAGCACGCGTTCGGCTTCTTCGCGGGCCCGGGCGATCAGTGTGTCGGCCTGAGGCCCCGGCCGGTAGGCCGCGATCACCCCGTTGCCGAGGTTGGCGATCAGCTTGCGGTATTTCCACGCCATGACGTCGTCACGGACCTGTGATTCGAACCGGGCCACTCGTAGGGCGCTGCAGATCTGTTCGGCCAGTGCATCCCGGCCCGTGGGGTAGCGGCCGAGATCGAGGATGCCCGCCACCGGGTGGCTCTGCTGGATGACCACGCCGGGATCGAGGTGAGCCGCCGGCAGCATCACCGTGACGCCGTAGACATTGGCGAACCTGCGCAATGCGGCTGCTTCGTTGGCGACGCCGTTCTGAGCGACGAACACCGGTGTGTCGGCCGGGGCGTGGGCACTGAGATCGTCGAGTGCCGCGGCGGTTTGGTGGCTCTTGACCGCCAATATCACCACCGGACGTGTGGACCAGTCGACCTCACCGGCGTCGGCAGCGGCCGGCAGGTCGACGACGTCGGTGCCGGCCTGCGTCACCAGGGTGAGCCCACAGGTGCGGATCGCGTTGAGGTGTGCACCGCGGGCCACAGCCGTCACGTCGTATCCGGCCAACCGCAGCTGGCCGGCGATCACCCCACCGATCGCCCCGACGCCGTACACCACGAACGGGCGGGTCAAAGTTCTCGCCATCGCAGGTTGCCTCGATTCTTCGGTGTGCGCAGGACGACGGTGGTACCTCACGATGCGACGCCGAGTGGTTCAGCGGGCGGTGTCGGTAGTGCTTGGTCTGCGATCGCCCGCAACGTGCGCAGGACGAGGTCGATGTTCGGATCGCGCTGTCGGCCGGCGCGGACGACGGCACTGATGGCGCGGCCGCCGAGATCGAGGCCCGGGACAAGCAGGCTTTCCAGGTGGGCGGGCACCGAGAGCCGCGGCACGATGGCCGACGCGACCTCGGTGGCCGCCAGCTCGCACAGGTTCTGCGCCCCGATCAGCCGGTGCTTCACCTGAGGGACGAAACCGGCGCGCTCACATGCCCGGAGCGCGGCCAGCTCCAACCCGGAATTCGGTGGGCCGGTGACCCAGAAACCGTCGGCCAGTGCGCACAGGCCATGCTTTTGGATTCGCAAATGCGCGTCGGTGGGGGCCAGCAGCACGAGCGGCTCGAACAACAACGGCGTGGTGGCCAACCCGCCCGTGGGCTCCGGGCCGAGGAAGTCGTACCGGCAGGTGATGGCGACGTCGACCTCGCCCTGACGCAGCAGCCGCACTGCGCCGGTGCTCGTATCCTGCTGAACCTGCACTCGGAGATCCGGTGTGTCGCTGTTGAGCCGTTGCATCAGCGGAACCGCGAGCGTCGGAATGCCCATGTTGAACGTGGCGATGGCGACCTGCCCGGCCACTCGGTCACGGGTTTGCGCCACTGCGGTCATGGCCTCGTCGACGGCGATCAAAATCCGGCGCACGTGCTCGGCGAGTACCTGGCCGCTGCGGGTCAGCCCGAGCGTGCGCCCGTCCCGACGGAACAAGACTGCGCCCGCTTCCTCTTCCAGCACGCGAAGCTGTTGGGATACCGCAGAACTCGTGATATGGCGGTGCGATGCCACGGCACTGACCGAGCCGAGGTCAGCAAGGTCTGCCAGCAGCATCATCCGACGAAGGTCCTGCATCACGCACCGCCGGCGCGGTGCCGGGCGAGCAAGCCATCGACGCATGCGGCATCGGCGTTGAGCCCAGTGGTGAAGTCCGTCGGATTCACGGTCGTCAGAATGACAGAAGTGCCGGTCGCGCGCAGCTCAAGATACGCCGCGGTAGCCACCCCAATGACGGTGAGCAGGTCTTTCAGGCTTCGGTGCGACAGAAATCATCGCAATTGTAATTCCGGTGTCATCCGGGCTTCACGTGAGATTAAGCCGAGCTGAAGGGATCCGGTAGTCGAAGACTGTTGTTCGTGCCCCGGGCGGCATCGACTCTGGCCGGTGCGAGAGGACTCGCTCAGCCGTCACGAGACAAGGAGTAAGCAGATGACCGACGTACGCGAAAAGACCAGGGAAAGCAGCAGACTCACCGACACCGGGCTGGACATCGTGCCGGTGGCCGGCTACATCGGCGCCGAGATCCACGGTGTCGATCTGCGCGACGATTTGGAAGCCGGCGTCGTCGAGGAGATCCGGACTGCGCTACACACCTACAAGGTGATCTTCTTCCGCGATCAGGAAATCGGACATGCCGAACAGGTCGCGTTCGCGCGGCGGTTCGGCAAGGTGACCCCGGCGCATCCGCACGAGGAGGAGCCTCCAGAGGGTTTCCCGGAAATCCTGCCGATCGACAGCCGGCGCTACGAACGGCACCTGGGCCGTAAGCGCACCTCGTATGACAGCAGTTGGCACACCGACGTCACCGCGCTGGTGAACCCGCCGGCGGCGTCGATCCTGCGGGCGCACATCCTGCCGCCCTACGGCGGTGACACGGCGTGGACCAATCTCGTTGCGGCATATGAGAATCTGCCCAAGGATTTGCGTGACTTCGCCGACAGGCTCGACATCAGGCATCAGTTCAATGCCCGGGCGGTGGCCGGCAGCCAGCGCGATCGTAAGGTGCGGGAGGCCAACCTGGTGAGTTATCACCCTGCGGTTCGGGTGCATCCCGTCACGGGGGAGCGCGCCCTGTTCGTCAGCCCCGGGTTCACCCGCGGTGCCCGGGAGATCCGGGGCTACTCACCGACGCAGAGTGAGGCGATCCTGAAGCTGTTGTGGGACGAGGCCACTCGTACCGAATACACCGTGCGGTTCCGCTGGGCGCCGGGCAGCATCGCGTTCTGGGACAACCGGGCCACCGCACATCTGGCGATCCCTGACACCGGTCACCTCGACTACGACCGGGTGCTCTACCGCGTCACGCTCGAAGGCGATGTGCCCAGGGGCGTGGACGGCCGTGTGTCCGAGTCGGTCTCGGGTGAGCCGTTCTACGGATCCTGACCGAGCTCGAAGACAAGAGAAAGCAGGCACATATGACAGAGCCACCGACGCGCATCGAGCAGCGCCGGTTGGGCGCCGACGGACCGGAGGTTTCGGCAATCGGACTGGGGTTCATGAGCTTTCGCACCGGAGCCGGGCCCGAGGACGAGAAGCAGGCCACCGAACTGGTCGCCGAGGCTGTCGACCTGGGCGTCACGCTGTTCGACACCGCCGACGTATACGGCCCGGAGTTCAGTGAGATTCTGCTCGGTAAGGCGATCCGGGGCCGGCGGGATTCGCTGACCATCGCCACGAAATTTGGCAATGCGCTGGATCGCGACACCAACCCCGATGCCCGGGCGCTGGACGGCAGACCCGAGTACGTCCGCACCGCGATCGAGGGCTCGTTGCGCCGCCTCGGGGTGGACCACATCGACCTGTACTACCAGCATCGCGTCGACCCGGAGGTGCCCATCGAGGACACCGTCGGTGCGCTGGCCGAACTGGTCGAGGCGGGCAAGGTTCGCCATATCGGGCTGTCCGAACCCGGTCCGCAGACGCTGCGCCGTGCGCACGCGGTACACCCCATCGCCGCGATCCAGAACGAGTGGTCGTTGTTCACCCGGGACATCGAGGCCGATACCGTGCCGGTCGCCCGCGAACTCGGCATCGGCATCGTGCCGTACTCGCCCTTGGGCCGCGGGTGGCTGACCGGCCGCGTGCGCAGCACCGAGGACGTCAAGGGGGTGCAGAGCCGTCATCCGCGTTTCGGCGCCGACGTGTTCGACCACAACCGGGCCCTAGCCGATACCGTCGCCGAGATCGCAACTCAGATCGGCGCGCAACCGAGTCAGGTAGCTCTGGCATGGGTGCTCTCGCGTGGGCCGGACGTGGTGCCGATCCCGGGGACGCGACACGTCGACTACCTACGGGAGAACCTCGGTGCGCTCACCGTGGATCTCGGTGCGGAACATCTGGATCAGTTGGAGGTCATCGCCGACCAGGTCGGGGGACACCGGTCCATCCGTCCCGAGCATCTCGGAGTCGAGGCTCCGGCGACGGCCGCGTCATGACCGTCATCGCCCGCTACGGCGACATCGACGCGGCGCTGGCCGTACACAACGACACGTTGGCGCTGCAACTGGCACACCGGTCAGTGCGGAAGTTCGCCGATCAACCTGTGACCGATGAACACCTTTCGGCCTTGGTGGCCGCTGCCCAGTCGGCGGCCACCTCGTCGAATCTGCAGCCGTGGAGTGTGATCGCGGTTCGTGATCCGCAGCGCAAGTCCCGGCTGGCAGCGATGGCGAACAACCAGCAGTTCATCAACGAGGCCCCACTGTTCCTGGTCTGGGTGGCCGACCTCGGCCGGGCCCGGCGGCTGGCACAGCGGTCGGGCGCCGGACTCGACGGCGCCGACTATCTGGAATCGACGATCATCGGGTTCGTGGACACCGCACTTGCCGCCCAGAACGCCGTGATTGCGGCCGAATCACTGGGCCTGGGAACCGTTTTCGTCGGAGCGATCCGCAATCACCCCGAGGAGGTGGCAACCGAGTTGGAATTGCCGCCGCACGCGGTGGCGACGTTCGGTCTGGCGGTGGGCTACCCGGACCCGACGGAGAACGCCGGGATCAAACCGCGGCTACCGCAAGCCGCGGTGCTGCACCGCGAGCGGTACGACGCGCATACCGCCGACTCGCATGTGCCCGGGTACGACGAACGGATCGCGGTCTACAACAACCGCTACGGCTTGTCCGGCACGTGGAGTGAGCGCGTGCTGAGTCGGCTGGCCGGCCCGCATTCGCTGTCCGGGCGGCACAAGCTGCGCGAGCAACTGGAACGCCTCGGCTTGCCGTCGCGCTGATGAGACCAGCCGAATGTGAAGAGGATGGCGAGATTTTCGAAAAACCTCGCCATCCTCTTCACGTTGGGCGGAAAGCTGCTCAGAAGAACCCGGAATCGGGCAGCGCCGCGCCGTTGACCGCGAGATCCCCGAGCACCCGCGCCTTGTAGACCGTCGGGTTATGGGAGAACAGGGTCCGCAGATTGCGCCAATGCCGGTCCAGCTGCGCGGAGGCGCGGATCGAGGACGCACCGCCGGCGTCGAAGATGCGCGACGCGGCCCGCAGGGCAGGCTGCTCGATCGCCACCTTGACCCGTGCGGCGGCCACCGCGCCGCGGTCTTCCAGCTCGGCGTCGATGCCGCTGATCCGGGCGGTGTCGAGCGCCGGGGCCAATTCGGTTGCCGCCCGCAACACCAGCGCCTCGGCGGTGTAGGCGACGGCGTCGATCTCGCCGACGATCTCGAGCAGTTGCGGATCTGACGCCGGAGCGTCGGCGGTGGCGAAGGTGTAGGTACGCCGGCGGTCGCGGACCAGCGCGGCGGCCTCGGCGGTCAGCGTGCGCAGAATCCCCGCGGCGATCGCGTGCAGATACAGCTGCACCAACGCCCCGCGCGCCCGGTCCACGCCGACCCGGATGCCGAGCCGCAGCACCTCGTCGTCGTGCACCGCCACATTGTCGAATATCGTGGTACCACTGCCGGTGTGGCGCTGTCCGATACCATCCCAGTCGTCGGCATGGGTGATCCCGGCCCGGTCGGCCGGGACCACCGCGGCCACCGGGGAACCGCTTTCGTCCTCGGCCGTCGCGCGCACGTAATCGGAGAACTGGGCTCCGGTGCTGTAGAACTTTCGGCCGGTCAGGCGCAGCCCATCGGTCGTGCGCACCAATTTGGTGTCGTAAGTCTGGCCACCGACGCGGGCGGTGCTGAGCTCAGAACTCACTCCACCGATCAGTCGGCCCTCGGCCACCACCGACAGCCATCGATCCTTGGCCGGGCTGCCCGGGACACGTTGTAGCTCTTCGACGGTCGCGTAGTGCACGCGCAGGATGTGGGTCAGGTCCGGGTCCGCCTGCGCCAGGCTGATCAGCAGCCCGAAGAATTCCGGCACGGTGTAGTCGCCACCGCCGAGGTCACCGGGCAGTCGGACCGCGCCCAGCCGGTGCTCCCGTACCAGCTGCAATCCCAGCGCGGGCGGTTCGTGTCCACCCTCGTCGAGGCGGCGCCGATAGTCGGCGGCAATCTCGTCAAGCACATCCTGGAGCTGTGGTCCGCGAGGAACGGGCACAGCCGTCAGCACCGAGTCGGTGGTCATGTGGGTCAATCCTTTCCGGTGATTGCGGTCGGTGACTCGTCGATCCAGGTGTCGTAGAACCAGGGCACCGAGTTGGCCGCGTTGGCAAATCCCCGCACCCGAGGGGCGACGGCGAAAATCTGGGTGTCTTCGAGCAGCGGAATTGAGTACGCGTTGTCGATGACGTAATTGTTGTATTCCTGCAGCACTTTCAGCCGCTGCGCCGGATCGGTGGCTTCGATCTGGGCGTGCAGCAACCGGTCGATGGTCGGGTCCGCGCCGTCGAGGGCGTACAGGTCACCGCCTTTGCTGTCGTAGTTCTGCCAGAGCCGCACCGGGTCGGCGGTGGGCCAGCCGTTGCGCCGCAGGCCAACCGAGTCCTCGATGCTGGCGGTGGGGTAGTTGGCGAAGTCGGTCTGGCGGATCACCAGCCGGATGCCGATGCGCCGCAGTTGGCGCTGGATCAGTTCGTACATCGGTTTGGCGGTGTGGTCGTAGACGTCCACATAGATCTTCACGGCCAACTCGTGCCCGTCTTTGACCCGGTAACCGTCGGCGTCGACGTGGGTCCACCCGGAGGCTTCCAGCCGCCGTACCGCTTCGTCCGGGTCGTAGCGGACGGCGTCGCTGCGGTCGGTGTAGCCGGGAAAGTTCTTCGTGACGATGTTCTGGGCCGGCTTCCAGTTGTCGGTGTAGAGGGTGTACAGGATTTCATTGCGGTCGATGCCGAAGCCGATCGCCTTGCGCACGTTGATGTCCCGCATGAACGGCGCGCTCTGCCGGACATCGAGGGTGTTGGCCAGCCCGGGGGTACGCAGCCCGCGGACGTCGAAGCCCTCCCGGGCCAACAGGCGTTCGTCGGGCGGTTGTGAGTAGCGGATGGCGTCGGCCTGACCGGCACGCAGCGCGCCGACCCGGACGCTGTCCTCGGTGACCGGGATGACGGTGATCGTGTCCAGGTATGCCTCACCCTGGTGCGGCGCGGTCGCCGGCGCCCAGTTGTAGCCCCGGCGTTTGGACAGCACGATCTGCTTGTCCGGGATCTCCGAGGTGGCGACGAACGGCCCGGACCCGATGAGGTTGGTGACGACGGACTGTTGCTCCTTGGTGGCGTCGATCGTGGCGTCGGCGACCAGACCCGAGGTGTTCAGCGACAGCACCGCGATGAACGGCGCATACGGCTTGCGCAGGGTGACCCGGACCGTCCGGCGCGCGGGGTCGGCCGTGATCGAGTCGACCTCGGGGAAGTAGGTGTTGCGGGTGATGCCTTTGTCTTTGTCTCCCTTGGCTTCCCATTCCAGGTTGCGGCGCACGGACTCCGCGTCCAGCGGTTGCCCGTTGCTGTAGGACACGTCCTCGCGGATGGTGAACTCGTACACCCGCTTGGACGGATCGACCGTCCACTTCTCGGCGATCCACGGCACGAACTCGAAGGTCTTGGGGTCCTGGTAGATCAGGCGGTCCAGCATCTGGTCTTTCAACAGGCTGTTCTGCCAGTAGCTGACCTGGATCTGCAGCGAAGCCGGCGCCTCGGCATCCAGATATGTCAGGTCCCCACCGCGAGCGCCGGCCGGTCGCGCCGGAGCATCGTCGACGCTGCCGCATGCGCTCACCGCGGCGACGACCAGCAACCCCGCGGCCAGGACCCGCCGAATACTCATGCGGCCCGGGCCGGGGTGCCGGGGACGGCATCGAGCAACCGACGGGTGTAATCCTCCGCCGGCGCGGTGAAAACGTCAGCTGGAGAACCGCTTTCCACCAAGCGGCCGCGCTCGAGCACGCTGACCTGGTCGGCGATCTGCCGGATCAGACTCAGGTCGTGGGAGATGAACAGGTAGGTCAACGCCAGTTCCTGCTGCAGCTCGATCAACAGGTCGACCACCTGTGCCTGCACATGAACGTCCAGTGCCGACGTCGGCTCGTCGAGCACCAAAACCGGTGGGTGGAGCACCAAGGCGCGGGCCAATCCGGCCCGCTGCCGTTGGCCGCCGGAGATCTCGTTCGGTTTGCGGCCGGCCAGCGCAGCCGGCAGCCCGACCCGGTCCAGTGCCTCGGCCACCTCCCGGCGCCGCTGCGCCCGCGACCCGATCCGGCTGATGCGCAACGGTTCGGCGATCGCCTCACCGATGGTGAACCTGGGATCAAGGGCGGCCAGCGGGTTCTGGTGTACCAACTGCAACGTCCCTGCCTGCTGACGCTGCCGGCCGGCGGGAAACGGGGTGTGTGCGGCCCGCACGGACCCGTCCACCTGCACCTCGCCGGCGTCGAAGTCGGTGAGCCCGGCGAGCACCCGGGCCACGGTGGTCTTTCCGGAACCGGATTCCCCGACCAGGGCGTGGATCGAACCGGTCCGGACGTCGAACGTGACGTCATCCAGGGCCCGGTGCTTCCCGTAGCGTTTCACCAGCCGCTGTACCCGCAGGATCGGCGGGGCCGAGGCGGTCGCGATCGGCCGGTCGGCGTACTTGTCCGGCGACAGCGCGGGTGCCGCGGCGATCAGCGCCCGGGTGTAGTCATGTGCGGGACTGGTGAGCACGCCTGCGGTGGGCCCGGATTCGCGTACCCGGCCGTCGCTCAGCACCACCACGGTGTCGCTGTGCTGTTCGGCCAGCGCCAGGTCGTGAGTGATGAACAAGACGCCGAGCCGGTGTTCGATGCGTAACTGGTCGATCAATTGCAGGATGCGGCGCTGCACGGTGACATCCAGGGCGGAGGTGGGCTCGTCGGCGATCAGCAGCCGGGGCTGACCGGCGATGGCGATCGCGATCAGCACCCGCTGCAGTTGACCACCGGAGAGCTGGTGCGGGTAATCGCCCGCCCGGCGTCCGGCGTCGGCGATCCCGACGTGGTCGAGCAGTTCCACGGCCCGTCGGCGGGCCTCGGGGCGATCGGCGATCCGGTGTACCCGCAATACTTCGGCGATCTGGTGGCCGACCGGTTTGAGCGGATCCAGGGACCCGAGTGGGTCCTGGGGGACGAAACCGACGGTGCTGCCGCGAAGTTCTCGCCACCGGCGTTGTGACAGCGCCGTGACGACGCGATCCTCGACGCGGATGTCTCCGGTGGTGATCCGGCCGTTGGCGGGCAACAGGCCTTGCACGGCACGGGCAATCGTGGATTTTCCCGACCCGGACTGGCCGACCAGGGCCACCACCTCACCGGCGCCGACGTCGAACGAGACGTCACGGACCACCTCGCCTCGGTTGGCGTACTCGATGGTCAGCCCGGAAAGCGACAGTAGTGCAGGAGAATTCATTTCAACCGACCTTTTCTCGAATGATGTGGGCAAGCCGCGACAGGCTCATCACGGTCAACACGATGGCCAGTGCCGGGAAGAACACCAGCCCGGGAGCGGAGTTGATGTAGTTGCGGCCCTCCGAGATGAGCAGTCCCCATTCGGGTTCCGGTGGCTGTGCCCCGTAACCCAGGAAGCTCAGCGAGGCGATCGCCAGGATCGCGGCACCGAACTGCAGTGCCGCCAGGGACAGCACCGAGGAGTAGGAGTTCGGTAGCACGTGCCGGAACAACAGGGTGAGATGCCCGGCCCCCAGATGGGCGCTGGCCTCGACGAACGGAAGGTTGCGCACGGCCAGGACCTCGGAGCGGGCCAGCCGGGCGAACACCGCGATGGAGGAGATGCCCACCGCGATGGCCGCGTTCACGGTGCCGAAACCCAGGGCCACGATGATGGTGATCGACAGCAGCAGTGTCGGAATCGACAGCAGCACATCGATGATCCGGCCGATGACGCTGTCGGTGATCCGACCGAAGTAGGCGGCCAGCAGGCCCAGGAAGGTGCCGACCAGCAGGCCGATCACCACGGCGATGAACGATCCGGCGATGGTGGCCGCAGTGCCGGCGACCACTCGGCTGAGCAGATCGCGGCCGATGTAATCGGTACCGAACGGATGCGACAGGCTGGGGCCGGCCAACGGCAGCCCGGGGTTCTCCTGCAGCGGGTCGTAGGGTGCGATGACCCCGGGTGCGACGATCATCGCTGCCACCGCCAGCAGCAACAACACCGGCGGGATGTCCCAGGCTCGCACGGAGATCCGGCGGGCCGGCCGGGTTACGGCCACCGTGGACGCCGTATCGGTGACGATCATGCCGGCACCGCCGATCTCGCGATCCTCGGATCGATCAGCGGGTAGATCACGTCCACCAGCAGATTGACGACGACGAACGTCACCGACACCGTGATGACCACCGCCTGGATGATCGGGGTGTCCTGATTGCGGACGGCGGTCTCGGTGAGATACCCGATGCCGGTGCGGTTGAAGATGGTCTCGGTGATCACCGAACCGGCCAGCAGCTCGCCGACCGTGATAGCCACGATCGTCACCGTCGGAATGGACCCGTTCTTCACCAGATGCCCGAAGATGATCCGGCTGTCGTCAAGTCCTTTGGCGCGCAACACTTCCACATAGGGTTGGGCCGCGGCGTTGCTCAGGCCCTGGATCAGAACCTGTGCAATGGGCGCGGCGACCGGCAGGGCCAGTGGCAGCGCAGCCAGCACCGTCGATCGCAAGCCCTCGTCGCGCACCGCCGAAACCCAGCCCAGGTCGAACGACAACCATTGCAGCGCCACCAGTCCGGTGACGAACACCGGGATGGACAGAAAAGCCGGCGGCAGCACCCGCGCGACTTCACGCACCGCGGACCACGGCGCGAACACCGCGGCCAGCGCGATGGCGAAGCCGAGCACTGCTGCGATCAGGAACGCGACGCCGGCCAGCGCCAGTGTGGAGGGCAGTGCATGGGCCATCAACCGGGCGACGGATTGCCCACTGTTGAGCGAATATCCGAGGTCGCCGGTGAACAACCGCTGCACCGAGACGCCGAACTGCACGATCGCCGGATCGCTGAGCCGGTAGTAGTCGCGTAACACCTGAGCGTCCTGATCGGAGATCGGGTTCTCCGGGTTGGAGATCTGTTGTTCGATCGGATCGCCCGGCAACACGTTGAGCACGAAAAACACCGCGGTGTATGCCAATACGATCACAATGATCGATTGCCCGACGCGCCGCAGGGTGAAGTTCAACACTGGGCGAACGCTAGAGTGGCGCCGCGGCAGCGGCAATCATTCGCACCTTTAGGAACTTTAAGTCCAACGTTCAGCTGTGCTTAATCCTCAGCGCAATTGGAGTTGCGGTGATCGCAATTGTTGCCCGGCCCGGATCGTGGAACCACCGTGGATCGCATGGGGTCAACGTTTTCGGTCGGGGTGGAGGTCATCGGTGACGGTCTCGCCGACGACGGTGGCAAGGCCGCCGCTGTGGGACGGCTGGCCGCTCGGCTGGAGGACGCCCGAGTCTCCTACTGGGTGATCGGCGCCGGCCGGGGAGAGGTCAACGAAGTCGCCAGCGTGAGCTTGGAGCCGTCCCTGTTGGCCACCATCGCCGCGCGGCACAGCACCCGGCTCGGTCTGGTGATCGCCGCCGCTCCACACCGCGACCATCCGTACAACCTTGCCCGCAGGCTGGTTTCGGCGGATCACGCCGCCCGAGGTCGGGTCGGTTGGCTGGCCCTGGATTTCGACCACAGCATCGCCTTGAACGCCGCCACCGACACCTGGACGGGCACCGATCTGGATGCCGACCACACCTCCGATGCGATCGCCGCGGTGCGCGCACTGTGGCGGACGTGGCCATTGGATTCCGTCGTGGGAGACCTGGACTCAGGTGTGTTCGCCGATGTGACCAGGATCCGGCGGGCCAACGTGCGCAACCGGTATCAGATCACCGGTCCGCTCAATGTGCCCGGCTCGGTGCAGGGCGACCTGCCGGTGTGGCGGCAGGCCGGACCCCACGCGGACGGCGGTGGCGCCGATCTGTTGATCGTCGAAGATGGCGATCCGATCCCGACGGGCGTCGGCGTCGTGATCCGGTTGAGATCACCTGACCGGGTCGAGGCGGTGCTCGCCGGGTCTTCCGGGTGGCCCTCGGTGGCCGGGATCCTGCTGCGACTTGCCCCGGCTGAGCTCGACCACGTGCTGGAGCATGTGCTGCCCGCAGCGCGCGAAAAAGGACTGCCGGGGGATCCCGCAGCCGGCACGCTGCGGGAGCGGCTCGGCGTTGCCTTGCCCGAAAGACCCGACCTAAGCGGCAATCCGACGGTGTTCGACACCGTACCCAACCCCGGAGGACGACTGTGACACAACCAAACCGGTTGATCCTGAACGTCAATGTGCTCAACCTCGGTATCCACACCGGTGCCTGGCGGCGCACCAGTGAGCCCCCGACGTCCTTCGCCGATCCGGGCTATTACGTGCGGATGGCCGAGATCGCCGAGCGCGGAAAGCTCGACGCGCTGTTTCTGGCCGACGGCCCGGCGTTGCGCGAGCATCCGGCGCTGCGTCCGTCGCAGGCACTCGAGCCGAGCGTCATCCTGGCCTCGGTGGCCGCCGAAACCGAGCACCTCGGCCTGATCGCGACGTTGTCGTCCACCTTCAACGACCCGGTCGAGTTGGCGCACCGCCTGCTCACCCTCGACCAGCTCTCCGGTGGCCGGCTGGCCTGGAACATCGTCACCACCTATTCGGTTGGGGCCGGGGGAAATTTCGGGGTGGCCGACTATCCGGACCGGCACGTCCGCTACCGTCGCGCCGCGGAATTCGTCGATGTGGTGCGCGCGCTGTGGCGCGATGCCGCCGACCCCGGTGGACGCGGAATCGACCACCACGGTGAGGCTTTCACGGTGGTCGGTGCCCTACCGCAGGGACCGTCGCCGCAGGGATATCCGCTGTTGGTGCAGGCCGGCGGCTCCCCGCAGGGCCGCGAACTGGCCGGCCGCGTCGCCGATGCGGTGTTCAGCGCCGAACTCGACCTGGGCGCCGGCATCGAACACTACCGCTACGTCAAGGATGTCGCGGTGGCTTACGGCCGTGTGCGCAACGACGTCAAGATCCTGCCCGGGCTGATCACTACCATCGGCAGCACCCGGGCCGAGGCCGAGCGCCGGTTCGCCGAGCAGAACGCGCTGCTTCCGCCCGGGCACGATCTCGACCGGCTGTCCCAAGTGCTCGGTGAGGACCTGTCGGACTATCCGCTGGACGGCCCGGTGCCGGCGCATCTGCTCGGTGAGGTGGCCGATCCGGCGAAATTCGGTGCCTCCCTGGGCTTCCGGGAATCAGTGGTGCGGTTGATCGAGAGTCGAGAACTCACGCTGGGGGAGGCGGTGCGAGAGTTCAGCGGGGCCGGTCACCGGGTGGTGGTCGGCACTCCGGTCGAGGTGGCCGACACCATCGAGCGATGGTTCTTGGCCGGGGCGGCCGACGGATTCAACCTGATGCCCGACGTATTTCCGGACGGTCTGGAGATCTTCGTCGACGAGGTGGTGCCGCTGCTGCAGGCCCGTGGTGTGTTCCGCACCGAGTACACCGAGACGACGCTGCGCGAGCGGTTCATCGGCCGCGCCCATTCCGGTGGGGTGCCCACCCTGGTCAAGGCTCGGCCGGCGTAGCCGTAGTTTGTATGCGTGGACACCCGGATCGCTGTCGTCACCGGGGCGAGTCGCGGCGCGGGCCGCGGGATCGCCGCAGCCCTGCTCGCCAAGGGGTGGCGGGTGTATGTCACCGGGCGGACGGTGACGGATCCGGGGGAGGGCGGCGTGGCCGTCCGCCTCGACCACTCCGATGATGCCGCGGTGGGCGCACTGTTCGAGCGGATCGCCGAACACGAGGGCCGGCTGGATCTGTTGGTCAACAACGCCGCCGCGGTCCACGACGATCTGGTCAACCCGAAACCGTTCTGGGAGAAGCCGATCGAGTTGGCCGATGTGCTCGACGTCGGGTTGCGTTCGGCCTATGTGGCGTCCTGGTACGCGGCTCCGCTGTTGCTGGCCGCCGACAAGGGCCTGATCGCTTTCACGTCGTCACCCGGATCGGTCTGCTACATGCATGGCCCCGCCTACGGTGCCCAAAAGGCGGGCGTGGACAAACTTGCCGCGGATATGGCCGTCGACTTCGGTGGCACCGGGGTCTCGACGGTGTCGATCTGGATGGGCATCCTGCTCACCGAGAAGCTCAAGGCCGCGTTCGCCGGACATCCCGACGCCCTCGCCAAGACGGCCGAGCATGCCGAGACCCCCGAATTCACCGGCTATCTCATCGACGCGCTGTACCGCGACCCAGACCTGGCCACGTTGTCCGGGCACACCGTGATCGGTGCCGAACTCGCGACCCGCTACGGCATCACCGACGAAGGCGGCCGGGTGCCGCCGTCGCACCGGGACATGCTGGGCGCACCGAGGGAGCCCAGCTCGGCAGTCGTCAGATAGTCAGATCCCGGTGAGATAGCGGCGGGTCACGACCCGCTGCAGTAGCCGGGTCACCGGCCCGCCCAACCGGCTCCACCAGGTCGCCGGCCGGGAGAACGCCACCACTTCGGCATGCACCAGATCCGTCGACGCGTCGTAGCGGACCGAGAACAACTCCTCACCCGATTCGGGATGCCCGGCCAGCGTGCCGTAGGCGAAGCCGCGGCGGTCGGGTTCGGAGAGTACATAGACCACCCGGCACGGCGCCGGAACGGGACCGAGCCGGACCAGCAGATCGGTGCCGACAACAGCAGACTCGGTGCCGGCCTGCACCCGCAGCCCCGCGCCGCGCTGCATGCCCCAGCGCAGCACCGCGGCGCCCGCCTGTTCGAAGCGGTCGCGCCCGGTGCCGATGACCGCCGAAGCCCGGGTGTGGCGGTAGCCGTCGGGCAGGTTTCCCGCCGTGGCACCCGTCTCCGGATAGGTCAACGACAGCCTGGCCAACTCGTGCAGTTTCACGTCACCACCATGGCACCAATACGGTGGCTTCGTGGCCCCAGAAATCGACACCGCCAGAACGCACCCTGGCGGCGGCTTCAACCCGCCGAACCCGACCGATCGTGGCGGGCCCGATTATGGCCGGTTCATCGAGGCAGTGCGCACCCTGCAAGACCATGCCCGCGGCGCGGACGCACCCGATGAGGTGATCTCCGAAGCCGCCGACCTGGTCGAGAAAGTGTCGGCGCTACTCGCCCCGTACGAGGCCGACGAATGGCACTCGCCGTCGGGGCGGCGGCTGGACCTACCCAACCGCGGCAACATCACCTCTGTGCCGTTGCGGGTGTCGGTCACCGACGGCCGGGTCACCGGCACCGTCCGGTTTCGCCGGTACCACCTCGGTCGCAACGGTGCGGTGCACGGCGGTGTGCTCGGGCTGATGTTCGACTCGCTGCTCGGGTACACCGCGGCGAGCCTGACCCAGAGTCCTTACCAGCGCACCGCACACCTGGGTATCGACTACCGCAAGATCGTGCCGATCGGCACGCAGCTGCAGGTGGATGCCGGGATCGACCGCATCGAGGGCCGCAAGATCTTCGTCGCCGGGCGGGTGCTCGACGACGGCGAGGTGCTCACCGAGGGCAATGCGCTGTTCGTGCGGCTCAAGCCGGGGCAGCCATGAGCCTCGCGGAAAACCTCGCCGAGGTGAAGCGTCGCTGGACGGCATGGCGCGACAAGCTTCGCGCGCGCCCGGCAGCCGACTTCGTCTACCGGATCGCCATCGGCGTCGTCGGCACGATCGTGCTTGCGGTCGGCATCATCGCCATTCCGTATCCCGGTCCCGGCTGGGCCATCGTGTTTCTCGGGCTGGCAATTCTGGCCAGCGAGTTCGCCTTCGCCAAGCGGGCATTGCACTACGTGCGGGTCCGCTACGACGCCGTGATGGCCTGGTTCGATCGCCAGCACATCGCGGTCAAAGGACTCAGCGCGGCGTTCACCGGACTGGTCGTGGTGGCCACGCTGTGGCTCTTCGGCGCGGTCGGCCTTGTGGCGGGCTTGGTGGGGTTGGAGCAGCCGTGGCTCAAGAGCCCGCTCGGGTTGGGGTCCTGATCAGCAACACCGGCTGCCCACCCCGATAGCATGGTCGCGTTCGCATCAGCCCTCGCATGGTAGGAGACTCCCCGATGAGCGCCGCCCTCAGCCCAGCCCCCGCTGCCCCGATCCGGGTTGCGGCCGGGACGACCGCCGGTGCGGCGGTGCGCGAGGCGGGTCTGCCCAGCCGCGGGGCCGCCGACGCGATCGTGGTGGTGCGCGACGCCGATGGGCGGCTGCGCGATCTGTCGTGGGCGCCGGACACCGACGTTGAGGTGACGCCGGTCGCCGCCGACACCGAGGACGGCCGCAGCGTGATCCGGCACTCGTGCGCCCACGTGCTGGCCCAGGCCGTACAGGACCTGTTCCCGCAGGCCAAGTTGGGTATCGGCCCGCCGATCACCGACGGCTTCTACTACGACTTCGACGTCGCCGAGCCGTTCACGCCCGAGGACCTGCAGAAGCTCGAGAAGCGCATGCAGAAGATCATCAAAGATGGTCAGCTGTTCTCCCGCCGCGTCTACGACTCCAAGGATCAGGCGCGCGAGGAGCTGGCCGGCGAGCCGTACAAGCTGGAGTTGGTCGACGACAAGTCTGGTGACCCGGACGTGATGGAGGTCGGTGGTGACGAGCTCACCGCCTACGACAACCTCAACGCCCGCACCAAGGAGCGCGTGTGGGGTGATCTGTGCCGGGGCCCGCACATCCCGACCACCAAGTACATCCCGGCGTTCAAGCTGACCCGCAGCAGTGCCGCGTACTGGCGCGGCGACCAGCGCAACGCCAGCCTGCAGCGGGTGTACGGCACGGCCTGGGAGTCGCAGGAGGCCCTGGACCGCCACCTCGAGCTGATCGAAGAGGCGCAGCGCCGCGACCACCGCAAGCTCGGTGTCGAGCTCGACCTGTTCAGCTTCCCCGACGAGCTGGGTTCGGGGCTGCCGGTGTTCCACCCCAAGGGTGGTGTGATCCGCAAGGAGCTGGAGGACTACTCGCGGCGCAAACACGCCGAGGCGGGTTACGAGTTCGTCAACACCCCGCACATCACCAAGGAACACCTCTACATCACCTCGGGGCACCTGGAGTGGTACGCCGACGGCATGTACCCGCCGATGCACATCGATGCGGAGTACAACGAGGACGGCACGGTGCGCAAGCCCGGGCAGGACTACTACCTCAAGCCGATGAACTGCCCCATGCACCACCTGATCTACCGGGCGCGGGGCCGCTCGTACCGCGAACTTCCGTTGCGGCTCTTCGAATTCGGCTCGGTGTACCGCTACGAGAAGTCCGGCGTGGTGCATGGGCTGACCCGCGTTCGCGGTATGACGCAGGACGACGCGCACATCTACACCACGCGTGAGCAGATGCGCGACGAGCTGACCTCGCTGCTGCAGTTCGTGCTCGACCTGCTCTCGGATTACGGCCTGGACGACTACTACCTGGAGCTGTCCACCAAAGATCCCGACAAGTACGTCGGCTCCGACGAGATGTGGGACGAGGCCACCGAGACCTTGCGCTCGGTCGCCGAAGCCTCGGGTCTGGACCTGGTGCCGGATCCGGGCGGCGCGGCGTTCTACGGACCCAAGATCTCGGTCCAGGTCAAGGATGCGCTGGGGCGCAACTGGCAGATGTCGACCATCCAGCTGGACTTCAACATGCCCGACCGCTTCGAGCTGGAGTACACCGCGGCAGATGGCAGCCGGCAGCGGCCCGTGCTGATCCACCGCGCGCTGTTCGGCTCGATCGAACGGTTCTTCGGGGTGCTCACCGAGCATTACGCCGGGGCGTTCCCGGCTTGGCTGGCGCCGGTGCAGGTGGTCGGTATCCCGGTCGCCGACGCGCACCTGGATTACCTGTATGACGTTGCCGCCCAGCTGAAGTCGCGTGGTGTGCGGGTCGAGGTCGACGGCAGTGACGACCGCATGGCGAAGAAGATCGTCAACCACACCAACCAGAAGGTGCCGTTCATGCTGCTCGCGGGCGACAAGGACATAGAAGCTGGTGCCGTGTCGTTCCGCTTCGGTGACCGCACCCAGATCAACGGCGTGCCCCGCGACGAGGCCGTCGAGGCCATCGTGAAGTGGATCGCCGATCGCAACAATGCGGTGCCGACGGCGGAGCTGGTGCAGGCGCGATGAGCGAGCACGGCGGCGGAGACGCCATCATCGACCACGGCGGCGGAGACGCCATCATCGACCACGGCGTGGGTGCCCCCGACCATCTCCAGCGGCTGTGGACGCCGCACCGGATGAGCTACATCACCGAGGCGGTCAAGGGCGACGCCAAGGTCGGCTCGGCCGGCTCGTCACAGCCGTTCACCGACATCCCCGCGATGTCCGACGAGGACGGGCTCATGGTCGCCCGCGGTGAGCTGGTGTATGCCGTGCTCAACCTCTACCCCTACAACCCGGGTCACCTGATGGTGGTGCCCTACCGGCGGGTGTCGGAGCTCGAGGATCTCGACGAGGCCGAGAGCGCCGAGCTGATGGCGTTCACGCAGAAGGCGATTCGCGTCATCAAGGCCGTCTCCCGGCCGCACGGATTCAACGTCGGTCTGAACCTGGGCGTCTCGGCCGGGGGATCGCTGGCCGAGCACCTGCACATGCACGTGGTGCCGCGCTGGGGTGGCGACGCGAATTTCATCACGATCATCGGCGGGGCCAAGGTCATTCCGCAGCTGCTGAGCCAGACCAGGGAACTACTTGCCACGGAATGGGCCCGTCAGCCGTGAGCAACCTGTTCCTGATGAGCCGGGCGGCCTACGCCAAGTTGTCGAGGCCGGTGGCCAAGGCGGCGCTGCACGCGGGCCTGACACCCGACATCGTCACCATCGTCGGTACCGCCGGGTCGGTCACCGCGGCGCTGACGTTGTTTCCGATGGGCCAGCTGTTCTGGGGCGCGTTCGCGGTGTTCCTCTTCGTGCTCGCCGACATGCTCGACGGAGCGATGGCCCGGGAACGCGGCGGAGGTACCCGATTCGGCGCCGTGCTCGACGCAGCGTGTGACCGGATAGCCGACGGCGCCATTTTCGCCGGCCTGCTGTGGTGGGCGGCGTTTGGCCTGGACGATCCGACGCTGGTGGTCGCGCTCCTGATCTGCCTGGTCACCTCGCAGGTGATCTCGTACATCAAAGCCCGCGCCGAGGCGAGCGGGCTGCGTGGCGACGGCGGCATCATCGAGCGCCCGGAGCGCCTGGTGATCGTGCTGGTCGGCGCGGGGCTCTCCGGTGTGCCGTTCCTTCATGCGCCGTGGCTGTTGCATGGGGCCGCATGGCTGCTGGCGCTGGCCAGCGTGATCACGGTGGCACAGCGGATCCATGCGGTGCGCACCTCGCCGGGTGCGATGGATCTGCTGCACCGTACGCAGGCCGACGGCGGCGACACAACGGATCCGGGAGCCTCGTGAACATTCCGCTGTCCGGGCAGGTGACCGACCTGGGTTATGCGGCAGGTTGGCAACTCGTTCGAGCGATGCCGGAAATCGTGGCGCGCAACGTGTTCGACGCGGGCGCGTTCTACGCCTCGCGTGGCGGGGGTCCGAAACAGTTGCGCAAAAACCTCGCTCGGGTGACCGGAGTTGCCCCGGCCGAGGTGCCGGACGCGCTGATGCGTGCCTCCCTGGCCTCGTATGCCCGGTACTGGCGTGAGGCGTTCCGGCTGCCGTCGATGGACCTGACCGCGGTGGCCCAGCGCCTCGACGAGGTATTCATCGGAGCGGACAAGCTGCGGGCCGCGCATGAGGCCGGGCTCGGTGGTGTGCTGGCCCTGCCGCACAGCGGCAACTGGGACATGGCCGGTGTCTGGCTGGCCCAGCAGTTCGGCACCTTCGCCACCGTTGCCGAGCGGCTCAAACCAGAATCGCTGTACCGGCGTTTCATCGACTATCGCGAGAGCCTCGGCTTCGAGGTGTTCCCGCTGTCCGGTGGCGAGCGCCCGCCCTTCGAAGTGCTATCGGAACGGTTGCGGGACAACATGTTCGTCTGCCTGATGGCCGATCGGGACCTCACCCGCAACGGGGTGCAGGTCGACTTCTTCGGCGAGCCGACCCGAATGCCCGCCGGCCCGGCCAAGCTGGCGATCGAAACCGGGGCACCGCTGCACCCGGCGCATGTCCACTACGACGGGGACGATTGTGTCGTCGAGGTTTTCGACGCGCTCGACACCTCCTCGGGGGATGTCTCGGTGGTGATCCAGCAGCTTGCCGACCGGTTCGCGGCGAACATCGCCGCCCATCCGGCCGACTGGCACATGCTGCAACCACAGTGGCTGGCCGATCTGTCCGATGAACGTCGCGCCCGACTGGGTACCACCTGATGAGCGCTTGTGCGAAGAGGCGACGGAGCTAGCCATGCGTATCGGGATGGTCTGCCCGTACTCGTTCGACGTCCCGGGCGGCGTGCAATCCCATGTGCTGCAACTGGCCGAGGTGATGCGCGCCGGCGGACACTACGTCAGCGTTCTGGCCCCGTCCTCGCCGCATGTGAAACTGCCCGAGTACGTGGTCTCGGGCGGCAAGGCCGTCCCGATTCCGTACAACGGCTCGGTGGCCCGGCTGCGGTTCGGCCCGGCCACGCACCGCAAGGTGAAGAAGTGGATCGCCGAGGGCGACTTTGATGTGCTGCACTTGCACGAGCCCAATGCGCCCAGCCTGTCCATGCTCGCGCTGCAGGCCGCCGAGGGTCCGATCGTGGCCACCTTTCACACCTCGACGACAAAGTCGTTGACGCTCAGTGTGTTCCAGGGCATTCTGCGGCCCTATCACGAGAAGATCGTCGGCCGCATCGCGGTGTCCGATCTGGCCCGGCGCTGGCAGATGGAGGCTCTGGGCTCGGACGCGGTCGAGATTCCCAACGGGGTCGACGTGCCGTCGTTCGCCAATGCGCCTCGCCTGGAGGGGTATCCGCGGGCCGGCCGCAGCGTGCTGTTTCTGGGCCGGTTCGATGAGTCACGCAAGGGCATGGCGGTACTGCTGGGAGCGCTCCCGAAACTGGTGCGGCGTTTCACCGACATCGAGATCCTGATCGTGGGCCGCGGGGACGAGGACGCGTTGCGTGAGGAAGCCGGTGACCTCGCCGGGCATCTGCGCTTTCTGGGACAGGTTGACGACGACGCCAAGGCGGCTGCCATGCGCAGCGCCGACGTGTATTGCGCCCCGAATCTCGGCGGAGAGAGTTTCGGCATCGTGTTGGTGGAGGCGATGGCGGCCGGTACCGCGGTGGTGGCCAGTGAACTGGATGCTTTCAGCCGCGTGCTTGATCAGGGCCAGGCCGGCCGGCTGGTGCCCGTCGGTGACGCCGACGCGCTGGCCGACGCTCTGATCGAGGTGCTCGCGGACGACGCGCTGCGCGAGCGCTACATCGAGGCGGCCACCGAGCGCGTGGCCCGATACGACTGGTCGGTGGTGGCCGGCCAGATTCTTCGGGTGTACGAGACGGTGGCCAGTACCGGGGGCAAAGTGCAGGTGGGTGACTAGACATGGCGACCTGGATGGTGATCGCTGCGCTGGTGGTCCTGGTGGTGCTGCTGTTGGCCGCGGGCTGGGCCTATCAGACCGCCAATCGACTCGACCGGTTGCACGTGCGCTATGACCTGTCCTGGCAGGCGCTCGACGGTGCGCTGGCGCGCCGGGCGGTGGTCGCCCGTGCGGTGGCGATCGACGCCTACGCCGGTGCTGCGCAGGGCAAGCGGTTGACGGCGCTGGCCGATGCAGCCGAACGGGCGCCGCGATCAGGACGTGAAGCCGCCGAGAACGATTTGTCGGCCGCACTTGCCGCCGTCGACCCGGCTGACCTCCCGGTGCGGTTGGTCGCCGAGCTGGCCGACGCCGAAGCCCGGGTGCTGTTGGCCCGCCGGTTCCACAACGACGCCGTCCGCGACACCTTGGCGTTGCGGGAACGGCCCGCGGTTCGCGCGCTGCGCCTCGGCGGAACTGCCGCCTTGCCAAGCTATTTCGAGATCGTCGAGCGTCCGGAATCCCAGGATGAGGTCAACCCGGTGAGCCGCCGGACCTCGGCGCGAGTGGTGCTGCTCGACGAGACGGGCGCGGTGTTGCTGTTGCGCGGCAGCGATCCGGCGATCGACGATCCGGACAAGCCCGCGCCGCGGTGGTGGTTCACCGTCGGTGGGGCGGTCCAACCGGGCGAGGACCTGGCCGCGGCAGCGGCGCGCGAACTCGCCGAGGAGACCGGTCTGCAGGCCAGCCCAGCAGAGCTCGTCGGCCCGGTGTGGCGGCGCGACGCCGTCATCGACTTCAACGCGTCGGTGGTCCGTAGCGAGGAGTACTTCTTCATCCACCGGACCGCCCGGTTCGAGCCGTCGGCAACCGGGCGCACGACGCTGGAGCGGCACTACATTCACGGCCACCGGTGGTGCGATGAGACAATGATTGCCGAGTTGGTTGCCGGTGGGGAGGCCGTGTATCCGCTTCAACTGGGTGAGCTGCTGGCTCAGGCCAATGAACTGGCCGAACAGCCGGCAGCGTCGCCGCTGGCGAATACGCGTGGGACCGCGCATCGCGAGCTGCAAGCCATCCGGTAACTGCGGATTTAATGGATTTGGCGGCCGCACTAGACTGAATCAGTAGAACTTGGAGGACATGGCAGTGGATATCGGCGGGCAGGAGCGCAGCGACCGGGGAATCGCTGGCGCGGCGCAGAACGGTTCGAGTAACCAGACCGGGACCGCGCGCGTGAAGCGCGGGATGGCTGAGATGCTCAAGGGTGGCGTGATCATGGACGTCGTTACCCCCGAGCAGGCCAAGATCGCCGAGGCTGCGGGAGCGGTGGCCGTGATGGCCCTGGAGCGGGTGCCGGCTGACATCCGCGCGCAGGGCGGGGTGTCGCGCATGAGCGATCCGGACATGATCGACGGGATCATCTCGGCGGTCACCATCCCGGTGATGGCCAAGGCACGCATCGGGCATTTCGTCGAGGCGCAGATCTTGCAAAGCCTGGGTGTGGATTACATCGACGAGTCCGAGGTGCTGACCCCGGCCGACTACACGAACCACATCGACAAGTGGCGCTTCACCGTGCCGTTCGTGTGCGGGGCGACCAATCTGGGTGAGGCGTTGCGCCGGATCACCGAGGGCGCGGCGATGATCCGTTCCAAGGGTGAGGCCGGCACCGGCGATGTCTCCAATGCCACCACGCATATGCGCAAGATCGGCGGCGAGATCCGCCGGCTCACCTCCCTGTCCGAAGACGAGCTCTACGTGGCGGCCAAGGAACTGCAGGCCCCGTATGAGTTGGTGGCCGAGGTAGCCCGGGCCGGCAAGTTGCCGGTGACGCTGTTCACCGCCGGCGGGATCGCCACCCCGGCGGATGCGGCGATGATGATGCAGCTCGGCGCCGAGGGTGTGTTCGTCGGCTCGGGCATCTTCAAGTCGGGCAACCCCGAGCAGCGAGCGGCAGCGATCGTCAAGGCCACCACCTTCTATGACGATCCGGATGTGCTGGCCAAGGTGTCACGCGGTCTGGGTGAGGCCATGGTCGGCATCAACGTCGAGGAGATCGCCCAGCCGCACCGGCTCGCCGAGCGCGGTTGGTGATGAGCCGCTTGCGCGAAGAGCAGAAGTAACTGCATGGCGATTGAAGAGATCCTCGATCTGGAGCAGCTCGAGGTCAACATCTATCGCGGCGGGGTGTTCAGCCCTGAAAGCGGTTTCCTACAGCGAACTTTCGGCGGTCACGTGGCCGGCCAGTCGCTCGTGTCGGCGGTTCGTACGGTCGACCCGGCGTTCCAGGTGCACTCACTGCACGGCTACTTCCTGCGGCCCGGCGATGCCCGTGCGCCGTCGGTCTACACCGTCGAGCGCATCCGCGACGGCGGTTCGTTCTGCACCCGTCGGGTGAGCGCGATCCAGCACGGCGAGACGATCTTCACGATGTCCGCGTCGTTCCAGACCGACCAGACCGGCATCGAACATCAAGACGCCATGCCCGAGGCTCCCGGGCCTGATGATCTGCCCGGGTTCCGCTCCGGCGGCGCGTTCGACGACGCCGGGTTCGCCCAGTTCGCCGAATGGGATGTCCGGATCGTGCCGCGTGACCGGGTGGCGCGGCTGCCGGCCAAGGCGTCACAGCAGCAGGTGTGGTTCCGGCATCGGGATCCGCTCCCCGACGACCACGTGCTGCACATCTGTGCACTGGCCTACATGAGCGATCTGACGCTGCTGGGTTCGGCCCAGGTCAACCACCTCGACGTCCGCAAGCACTTGATGGTGGCGTCGCTGGACCACGCCATGTGGTTCATGCGCCCGTTCCGGGCCGATGAGTGGCTGCTCTACGACCAGTCCTCGCCCTCGGCCTGCGGGGGGCGTTCCCTGACCCAGGGCAAGATCTTCAACCGCTACGGCGAGATGGTGGCCGCGGTGATGCAAGAAGGCTTGACCCGCTACCAGCGCAACTTCGCGCCGGCGGAGAACTCATGACCCCTCACGTCGGGGTGCTCGCGCTGCAGGGCGACACCCGGGAACATCTGGCTGCTCTGCGCGAGGGGGGTGCCGAAGCTGCTACCGTGCGTCGGCTTTCGGAACTCGACGCGGTCGATGCCTTGGTGATTCCCGGCGGCGAATCCACCGCGATGAGCCATCTGTTACGCGAATTCGACCTGCTCGAACCGCTGCGGGCACGGATCGCCGAGGGCTTGCCGTGCTACGGCTCGTGCGCCGGAATGATCCTGCTGGCCAGCGAGATCGCCGATGCCGGTGCCCAGGGCCGGGCCGCGGTGCCGTTGAAGGGCATCGATATGACCGTGCGTCGCAACGCTTTTGGCCGTCAGGTCGATTCCTTCGAGGGGAACATCGATTTCGAAGGCCTCGACACACCCGTGCACGCGGTCTTCATCCGGGCGCCCTGGGTGGAGCGGGTCGGACCGGAGGTCCAGGTGCTGGCCCGTGCGGCCGACCACATCGTCGCCGTTCGGCAGGGTTCGATGTTGGCTACGTCATTCCATCCCGAGATGACGGGGGACCGGCGCATCCACAAGCTGTTCGTCGACTCGTTGTAGCCGCAGCAAACCCACGGCAGTCACCCCACGGCAGTCACATAGCCAGGCCCGCCGTCAGATAACGAGGTAGCCGAGTCGTTGTGCTGCGGCGGCGATCCGCCGCGAGAGGCCGGGATGAGTGAGCGGCAAGGACATCGCGGGCCGGGTCGGCATGGCCGTTTCGGCGGGGGCGAATAAGGCGATGCAGGGTTGGCCGGCGAAGCGGCTGTTGTAGTGCACGCCGTCGAGGTTGGGGAACGCCTCGGTGATACGGCGGGCCCAGCGTTGGGTGATGGAATGTGGGCCCGTCGAGAGTGCGAACGTGCCGCCAGCTCGGGTGGGCCACGCGCCTGTGCTGTCGGTGGCCAGATCGAGAAGTCGGAGTTCGCGGGTGAGTCGCAGGCCGGTCAGGTATGGGTTGTCGCGGACGCGGTCGATGGTGCGGGTCGCTTGGAAGGCCTCGGCGAGGGCGGGTGTGGGTTCGGATGCGCCGTACCAGACGCCGACCCCGGGATGGTCGTGTGCTGGAGGTGGAAGTGGGTCGAACCTCAAGTGCGGGCCGTGTTCCCGAAGGGCATTCCATGCCAGCACGTGATCACCGGTGGTGCGGTGCACACGCCACCACAACTCGTCGGTCAATACGGTGCGGTATTCCGAGTCCCGGATGCCGATTGTGCGCAGTTCTGCCAGAGGTGGCGGGACGGGAAGCCGTGTGCTCACGTGGCGTACCAGTCGGTGGTCGCGGCCGCCGCAACAGCCTGGTCGACGTCTCCGCCGGCGCGCAGCCACTCCACCGGGGTCATCGGCCGGCCATGGACCAGGTGGGGTTGAGGGGTGCGCAGAAAACCTGCGATGGCGACGGGATGCAGGCCTTCGGGCAGTGCCTTGAGGACCTGGTCGAGGCCGCGGACTTGCCGGGTCGGGCCGCCGTCGGCGCCGGTTTCGAACTGCAGTGTCGGGAAGACCCA
>NZ_LZJD01000093.1:0-95445 GCF_001666875.1 Mycobacterium sp. E802 | reverse complement strand
CCAGAGTTCGGCGTGACGGGCCGGGCAAGTAGGTGACGATCTGCCCGCCTACTAGCGACTTCTCAGCGACAATCGCCACATGGGCAACGCAGGTATCGGCAGCCCCATTGTCGCTGGCCGATTTTGACACTCATGCACCACTGGCCCCCCGAGCATCACCTGTCCAGTGCCCGCATGCGAGCGACTCCGTCGCTGATAGCTGGACAACGCGAATTTCGTGACAATTGAGGCGCTAGGGCCCTGAAGTGACGCAAGTAGTCAGTCGTCCTGCGACAAATGGTGCCGCTGGTGCTGATGCGGCGATTGTCGCTGAGAAGTCGCTGCTAGGCGGGCAGATCGTCACCTACTTGCCCGGCCCGTCACGCCGAACTCTCGAGTGGAACTTGCCGCTCGGTGCCCAACCGCGCCGACCGTAGAATGCGCAGATAGACCGCACGATCATTGGGTGTTTAGCCGGAGTTTTGGGTAGCGCGGATGTAGTGATCCGGTAGCGCGGGCGCGGCGACGGGGTAGCGGTCCGCGCCCGTGCTTCCGGGGTCAGGCAGTGGCTTCGCTGTGGGCGTGGCGGCGCATGTTGGGGCCGTCGAGTTGGACGAGTTCGGCGTTGCTGACGATGCGGTTCAGGATGGATTCCGCGATGACCGCGTCGTGTAGTGATCGATACCAGTCCTCGGGGTCGAATTGGCTGGTCACGACCGTCGACCCGCGTCCTTCGCGGGCGGCGAGGATGTTCAGTAGCTCCGCGGCGGTTTCCCCGGTGATCGGGGTGGTGAGGAAGTCGTCGAGCACGAGCAGGTCGCAGGTATGCAGCCCGGTGAGGAACGCGAGGCGTTGCGCGTCTTGCCGGTGGTAGACGGCGAGCTGGTTCGCGAGGTCGTCGAGCCGGTAGTAGCGTGCGGTGTAGTCGCGTCGGCAGGCGGCGTTCACGAGCGCTTGGGCGAGGTAGGACTTCCCGACGCTGGATTTGCCGAGGATGACGAGGTTGTGGGTCTGGTCGATCCAGCGGCAGGCCGCGAGTCGGGCGACGAGTTCCCGGTTCAGGTTCCGCCCGTCGAGGTAGTGGATGTCTTCGACGCAGGCTGCCGGGTTCGGGGTCCGGGATGCTTTGAGCAGCTTGAGGACGCGGCGTTCGGTGCGGGCGGCGGTCTCTTGTTCGAGGGCGTGGCGGATCTTCTGTGAGAACGTCCACTGGTCGTAGGTCGGGTCGTTCGCGATGTCGATCACCGCTTCCCCGAACGCGGTCATCCGCAGCCTCGTGAACAGGGGCATGTCATCGGTGGTGAGGTGCTGATCCAACATCACTTACCGCCTCCCGCCCGGTCGCCGCCTGATCGCAGAGCGTCGAGGCTGAACGCTCCCGCGCCGGCCAGATGCGCCCGACTGGTGTCCCGACGACCCGACGCCCCGACCGTCGGCGATGCGACGATGCCGCCGAGGATGTCGCCGTCGGTGGTGGAGGGACGGGCGTCGGCGCTGGCTCGGAGGGCGGTGATGCGGTTCTTGACGGCGGTGTAGGTGATCTGCCGGTGTGGGTCCTCGTCGACCAAGCCCTGGCAGGCTTGCTCGAGCAGGACCCGGCTGCCGCGTCTGCCGAGGTCGAGGATGTTCATGCAGGACCGGTAGCCCTGCGCTTCGATCACCCTCCCGTCCAGCAGCCGGGTCAGCACGGTCACGGTGCCGGGGCCGACCTTCGACGCCTGCCGGAGGAAGTACCCGCGCGTCCAGAGCCCCGACACCGCGTCGGCATGTGCGGGCGCGTGCTCGGGGTCGGTGACATACCCGTTGCGTCGCGACCCCAGGACGTGGGTCGCGATGATCTCCCCGCCGGAGAGCACGTCGATCTGCTCCCCGATGACCCGGACGTCGACGCTGAGACCGGCGAACCGGGACGGGACGGAGTACTTGATCGTGTCGAGCTGGATATGCCAATCCCGGTGGACCTTCGCCTTCCGCCAGATCACCGGCTCCCAACGCTGAGCCGGCAGCGAGATCAGCTCATCCCGCTCGGACTCGGTGAACCAGTCGCGGCGCGACCGCTGCTCACCCCGGAACGGGGTCCGGTCGTTGATCGCCTCGACTTGGGCGGCGACGGCGGTGTTCAGCTCGTCCAGCGACGCGAACACTCGGCCTTCGAGGTAGTGGATCACCCAGTTCGTGACGACCTTCACCCCGGCTTCGACATGCCCCTTGTCGCGGGGACGATACGAGCGGGTCGGGACGGCGGCGGTGGCGTAGTACTCCAGGAACTCCGCATAGGAGGCGTTCACGTCCCGGGCCTTCTCGGTCCGGGAGATCTGGTTCGACGCGGTCGACGCATTGTCCGGGATCACGACCTGGGTGACGCCGCCGAAGTACTCGAACGCGCGGCGGTGCGCGTCCAACCAGGCCGGCTGCTTCTCGTCCAGACACCCGTAAGCGAACACCATCCCCGAGAACGGCAACGACGCGACGAACACCGACACCCGCGTCGTCTCCCTCGTGACCGGGTCGGTAAGCCGCATCTGCGTGCCCGCCCAGTCGACCTGCATCGTATGCGCGGGAACGTGCGCGATTGGGAGGGTCAGATCGTTCACCCGGACATGCTCCGCGACGATCTGGCAGAACCGCTCATACCCGTAGAACCGGGCGCCCGCCGCCGCATCAGTCTCCAGATAGCGGGCCCACAACACCTTCAACGGCGGCTTGTTCCGGCCCAGCCTGGCTGCGACGACCCGCTCGATGTCGACGGGGACGAACTCGCAGACCACGCTCTTGCGGCCATCGGTGAACAGCCGGTCTATGTTCTCCAGCGACAGCCCGTCGACCTGCTCCCGCGTCGTGAAGCCCTCCTCGTCGAGGACCCGCCTGGCGCGCGCGATCGCGCGATGCGAGCACCCCAGCATCGCCTCGATCTGCCTATACGCATACCCCTGCACCAGCAGGCTCATCACAAACCGGTAATCCGTCATCGCCGACGTTCCTCTCCACCAGCGACCAGCCCTTGGCCGCGGCGGGAGACATCCTCGAACCCGACGCCGGAGCGCTACCGCCTCCCCGCGCACGTGCTACCGGATCGTTACACGCCCGCTACCCGAAGCCCCGTCTTAACAAACAGCGTTGTTGGACCGACTAACCCACCACTGCCACATCCTGGAAACCGGCAATGAAAGTTACCGCTTCAAACACAGTTCAACTCAGAATAAGCAGGAGGAAAAACAGACCCGCAAACTGAAAATCGAGACATAATTCTGACAACAAGGGGTGGGTCAAAATTCAATGCAAATCCCGGGTCAAATTTGGGTGCAAATCAACAGATATCGACAACCTCTCGCGCAACCAAGACATCGCGGTCGGACTGCAAGTGATCTTGAAGCCACGGGCCCGTCCCACCCCGACATGGACCTCGATGCCCGAACGGACGTTAGATTTCGAGTTCTAGGCGTTCTGCGATGAAGGTTGGATCCCAGCCGGGATTGAAAGTGTCGACGTGGGTGAATCCGAGCCGCTCGTATAGGCCACGCAGGTTCGGGTGGCAGTCGAGCCGCAGCTTGGCGCACCCCTGCGTTCGCGCGGCATGGCGGCAAGCCTCGATCAGCGCGGAGCTGACACCCCGGCCCGCATGTGTCCGTCGCACCGCGAGCTTGTGCAGATATGCGGCCTCCCCCTTGAGGGCGTCGGGCCAGAACTCGGGATCCTCGGCCGACAAGGTGCAACAGCCGACGATGCCGTCGCTGCAACTCGCGACTAGGAGCTCGGATCTCAGGACGAAGGTCTCCGCGAATGTCCGGTCGATCCGCGCGACGTCCCAGGCGGGCGTTCCCTTGGCGGACATCCACGCCGCAGCGTCGTGCATCAGCCGCACAACCTCGTCGATATCACCCGAGCAGGCGACCCGAACGTTCGGAGGCTCCTCGCTGTCCATTCGCTCCCCTGGCGCGGTATGAACCGCCGCCTCATAGTGCAGTTTGATCCTGACGAGCCCAGCATGTCTGCGCCCACCTTCGCGGAACCTGACCAGGGTCCGCTAGCGGGCGGCCGGAAGGTGAATGCTAGGCATGATCTAACCCTCGGTCTCTGGCGTCGCGACTGCGAAATTTCGCGAGGGTTTCCGAGAAGGTGATTGCGCTTCGCAGATCTCCAGGCGCGTGGGTGCGGACGTAGTCAGCGCCATTGCCGATCGCGTGAAGTTCCGCCGCAAGGCTCGCTGGACCCAGATCCTTTACAGGAAGGCCAACGGTGGCGCCCAAGAAGGATTTCCGCGACACCGAGACCAATAGCGGAAGCCCCAACGCCGACTTCAGCTTTTGAAGGTTCGACAGCACGTGCAGCGATGTTTCCGGTGCGGGGCTCAAGAAAAATCCCATCCCCGGATCGAGGATGAGCCGGTCGGCAGCGACCCCGCTCCGTCGCAAGGCGGAAACCCGCGCCTCGAAGAACCGCACAATCTCGTCGAGCGCGTCTTCGGGTCGAAGGTGACCGGTGCGGGTGGCGATGCCATCCCGCTGCGCTGAGTGCATAACCACCAGCCTGCAGTCCGCCTCAGCAATATCGGGATAGAGCGCAGGGTCAGGAAATCCTTGGATATCGTTCAGGTAGCCCACGCCGCGCTTGAGCGCATAGCGCTGGGTTTCCGGTTGGAAGCTGTCGATTGAAACACGGTGCATCTGATCGGACAGGGCGTCTAAGAGCGGCGCAATACGTCTGATCTCATCGGCCGGCGATACAGGCCTCGCGTCCGGATGGCTGGCGGCCGGTCCGACATCCACGACGTCTGATCCGACTCGCAGCATTTCGATCGCCGCGGTGACAGCGCCGGCGGGGTCTAGCCGCCGGCTCTCATCGAAGAAGGAGTCCTCGGTGAGATTCAGAATGCCGAACACCGTCACCATGGCGTCGGCCTCCGCAGCGACTTCCACGATGGGGATCGGGCGAGCAAAAAGGCAGCAATTATGAGCCCCATACCTACAAAGCCCCACGCATCAAGCTTTTGCCCATGAAGCAACCAGGCAATGGCTGTAATTATGACGACGCCGAGTCCCGACCAGACTGCATAAGCAACACCGACAGGGATGGATTTCAGAACCAGAGAAAGAAAATAAAATGCGATGCCATAACCGATTATGACAACGGCGGAAGGGGCAAGCTTAGTAAAGCCCTCGCTAGATTTTAATGCGGATGTTGCGATTACTTCGCCAACTATTGCGATAACAAGAAAAAGCCAGCCTTTCATGATATATCTCCCAATTTGTGTAGGGCTTATTATGCACGCTTAAAAATAATAAAAGCAGACTTGACCTGATAGTTTGGCTGTGAGCAATTATGTGCTTAGTGCATCTAACTTTGTTTTAGGGCGACTGCCCTGCTGCGTAACATCGTTGCTGCTCCATAACATCAAACATCGACCCACGGCGTAACGCGCTTGCTGCTTGGATGCCCGAGGCATAGACTGTACAAAAAAACAGTCATAACAAGCCATGAAAACCGCCACTGCGCCGTTACCACCGCTGCGTTCGGTCAAGGTTCTGGACCAGTTGCGTGAGCGCATACGCTACTTGCATTACAGCTTACGAACCGAACAGGCTTATGTCCACTGGGTTCGTGCCTTCATCCGTTTCCACGGTGTGCGTCACCCGGCAACCTTGGGCAGCAGCGAAGTCGAGGCATTTCTGTCCTGGCTGGCGAACGAGCGCAAGGTTTCGGTCTCCACGCATCGTCAGGCATTGGCGGCCTTGCTGTTCTTCTACGGCAAGGTGCTGTGCACGGATCTGCCCTGGCTTCAGGAGATCGGAAGACCTCGGCCGTCGCGGCGCTTGCCGGTGGTGCTGACCCCGGATGAAGTGGTTCGCATCCTCGGTTTTCTGGAAGGCGAGCATCGTTTGTTCGCCCAGCTTCTGTATGGAACGGGCATGCGGATCAGTGAGGGTTTGCAACTGCGGGTCAAGGATCTGGATTTCGATCACGGCACGATCATCGTGCGGGAGGGCAAGGGCTCCAAGGATCGGGCCTTGATGTTACCCGAGAGCTTGGCACCCAGCCTGCGCGAGCAGCTGTCGCGTGCACGGGCATGGTGGCTGAAGGACCAGGCCGAGGGCCGCAGCGGCGTTGCGCTTCCCGACGCCCTTGAGCGGAAGTATCCGCGCGCCGGGCATTCCTGGCCGTGGTTCTGGGTTTTTGCGCAGCACACGCATTCGACCGATCCACGGAGCGGTGTCGTGCGTCGCCATCACATGTATGACCAGACCTTTCAGCGCGCCTTCAAACGTGCCGTAGAACAAGCAGGCATCACGAAGCCCGCCACACCGCACACCCTCCGCCACTCGTTCGCGACGGCCTTGCTCCGCAGCGGTTACGACATTCGAACCGTGCAGGATCTGCTCGGCCATTCCGACGTCTCTACGACGATGATTTACACGCATGTGCTGAAAGTTGGCGGTGCCGGAGTGCGCTCACCGCTTGATGCGCTGCCGCCCCTCACTAGTGAGAGGTAGGGCAGCGCAAGTCAATCCTGGCGGATTCACTACCCCTGCGCGAAGGCCATCGGTGCCGCATCGAACGGCCGGTTGCGGAAAGTCCTCCCTGCGTCCGCTGATGGCCGGCAGCAGCCCGTCGTTGCCTGATGGATCCAACCCCTCCGCTGCTATAGTGCAGTCGGCTTCTGACGTTCAGTGCAGCCGTCTTCTGAAAACGACATTTGAACCGGGAACCTTCCCTTTTTGGCTAGGCGTGAAACAATGGTCATTTTCCCTATACCCAAAATGACCAGGAGGCCCGCATGAAAGTCGCACGCATCTACCTGCGCGTGAGCACGGAGGAACAAGACCTAAGCCGGCAGGATGCCATCGTGGAGAGCACGAAGGCGGCCGGCTTTTACGTCGCCGGCATCTACCGCGAGAAAGCCAGCGGCGCACGCGCCGATCGCGCCGAGCTGCTGCGCCTGATTGCCGACCTGCAACCTGGTGAAGTCGTGGTTGCGGAGAAGATCGACCGAATCAGCCGCTTGCCGCTGGCCGAGGCCGAACGCCTGGTGGCCTCGATCCGGGCCAAGGGCGCCAGGCTAGCCGTGCCTGGTGTGGTGGATTTGACGGAGCTGGCCGCCGAGGCGAAGGGCGTGGCCAAGGTTGTTCTGGAATCCGTCCAGGACATGCTTTTGAAGCTGGCGTTGCAGATCGCACGCGATGACTACGAGGATCGGCGCGAGCGTCAGCGGCAAGGCGTGGAGCTGGCCAAGCAGGCCGGCCGCTACACCGGCCGTAAGGCCGACACACTGGCTGTTTAGCCGGAGTTTTGGGTAGCGCGGATGTAGTGATCCGGTAGCGCGGGCGCGGCGACGGGGTAGCGGTCCGCGCCCGTGCTTCCGGGGTCAGGCAGTGGCTTCGCTGTGGGCGTGGCGGCGCATGTTGGGGCCGTCGAGTTGGACGAGTTCGGCGTTGCTGACGATGCGGTTCAGGATGGATTCCGCGATGACCGCGTCGTGTAGTGATCGATACCAGTCCTCGGGGTCGAATTGGCTGGTCACGACCGTCGACCCGCGTCCTTCGCGGGCGGCGAGGATGTTCAGTAGCTCCGCGGCGGTTTCCCCGGTGATCGGGGTGGTGAGGAAGTCGTCGAGCACGAGCAGGTCGCAGGTATGCAGCCCGGTGAGGAACGCGAGGCGTTGCGCGTCTTGCCGGTGGTAGACGGCGAGCTGGTTCGCGAGGTCGTCGAGCCGGTAGTAGCGTGCGGTGTAGTCGCGTCGGCAGGCGGCGTTCACGAGCGCTTGGGCGAGGTAGGACTTCCCGACGCTGGATTTGCCGAGGATGACGAGGTTGTGGGTCTGGTCGATCCAGCGGCAGGCCGCGAGTCGGGCGACGAGTTCCCGGTTCAGGTTCCGCCCGTCGAGGTAGTGGATGTCTTCGACGCAGGCTGCCGGGTTCGGGGTCCGGGATGCTTTGAGCAGCTTGAGGACGCGGCGTTCGGTGCGGGCGGCGGTCTCTTGTTCGAGGGCGTGGCGGATCTTCTGTGAGAACGTCCACTGGTCGTAGGTCGGGTCGTTCGCGATGTCGATCACCGCTTCCCCGAACGCGGTCATCCGCAGCCTCGTGAACAGGGGCATGTCATCGGTGGTGAGGTGCTGATCCAACATCACTTACCGCCTCCCGCCCGGTCGCCGCCTGATCGCAGAGCGTCGAGGCTGAACGCTCCCGCGCCGGCCAGATGCGCCCGACTGGTGTCCCGACGACCCGACGCCCCGACCGTCGGCGATGCGACGATGCCGCCGAGGATGTCGCCGTCGGTGGTGGAGGGACGGGCGTCGGCGCTGGCTCGGAGGGCGGTGATGCGGTTCTTGACGGCGGTGTAGGTGATCTGCCGGTGTGGGTCCTCGTCGACCAAGCCCTGGCAGGCTTGCTCGAGCAGGACCCGGCTGCCGCGTCTGCCGAGGTCGAGGATGTTCATGCAGGACCGGTAGCCCTGCGCTTCGATCACCCTCCCGTCCAGCAGCCGGGTCAGCACGGTCACGGTGCCGGGGCCGACCTTCGACGCCTGCCGGAGGAAGTACCCGCGCGTCCAGAGCCCCGACACCGCGTCGGCATGTGCGGGCGCGTGCTCGGGGTCGGTGACATACCCGTTGCGTCGCGACCCCAGGACGTGGGTCGCGATGATCTCCCCGCCGGAGAGCACGTCGATCTGCTCCCCGATGACCCGGACGTCGACGCTGAGACCGGCGAACCGGGACGGGACGGAGTACTTGATCGTGTCGAGCTGGATATGCCAATCCCGGTGGACCTTCGCCTTCCGCCAGATCACCGGCTCCCAACGCTGAGCCGGCAGCGAGATCAGCTCATCCCGCTCGGACTCGGTGAACCAGTCGCGGCGCGACCGCTGCTCACCCCGGAACGGGGTCCGGTCGTTGATCGCCTCGACTTGGGCGGCGACGGCGGTGTTCAGCTCGTCCAGCGACGCGAACACTCGGCCTTCGAGGTAGTGGATCACCCAGTTCGTGACGACCTTCACCCCGGCTTCGACATGCCCCTTGTCGCGGGGACGATACGAGCGGGTCGGGACGGCGGCGGTGGCGTAGTACTCCAGGAACTCCGCATAGGAGGCGTTCACGTCCCGGGCCTTCTCGGTCCGGGAGATCTGGTTCGACGCGGTCGACGCATTGTCCGGGATCACGACCTGGGTGACGCCGCCGAAGTACTCGAACGCGCGGCGGTGCGCGTCCAACCAGGCCGGCTGCTTCTCGTCCAGACACCCGTAAGCGAACACCATCCCCGAGAACGGCAACGACGCGACGAACACCGACACCCGCGTCGTCTCCCTCGTGACCGGGTCGGTAAGCCGCATCTGCGTGCCCGCCCAGTCGACCTGCATCGTATGCGCGGGAACGTGCGCGATTGGGAGGGTCAGATCGTTCACCCGGACATGCTCCGCGACGATCTGGCAGAACCGCTCATACCCGTAGAACCGGGCGCCCGCCGCCGCATCAGTCTCCAGATAGCGGGCCCACAACACCTTCAACGGCGGCTTGTTCCGGCCCAGCCTGGCTGCGACGACCCGCTCGATGTCGACGGGGACGAACTCGCAGACCACGCTCTTGCGGCCATCGGTGAACAGCCGGTCTATGTTCTCCAGCGACAGCCCGTCGACCTGCTCCCGCGTCGTGAAGCCCTCCTCGTCGAGGACCCGCCTGGCGCGCGCGATCGCGCGATGCGAGCACCCCAGCATCGCCTCGATCTGCCTATACGCATACCCCTGCACCAGCAGGCTCATCACAAACCGGTAATCCGTCATCGCCGACGTTCCTCTCCACCAGCGACCAGCCCTTGGCCGCGGCGGGAGACATCCTCGAACCCGACGCCGGAGCGCTACCGCCTCCCCGCGCACGTGCTACCGGATCGTTACACGCCCGCTACCCGAAGCCCCGTCTTAACACATTGGGGGCTCGATGAACCAGTTCATCGCCGATACCGCCGCGATGGGCAACTGGCAAGGGATCGTCGACGGGGTCAGTGGAGACGTCAGCAGCTTCAAGAACGCTTTCGCCGGCCCGTCCGATCTGGCGTCCAGCCACGGCGCCATCGGCTTTCCCATGCAGAACGCGTTCAACGGCGCACAGTCGTCGCGTGACGGTGCCCTCGGCGCCACCCAGGTCGCCGCGTCGCGCATGGCCGAACTGCTCGGTCAGGCCTCCAAGGCCTACGAGCGTGGTGACCTGGCCGCCGCCGGCCGGCTCAAGGCGCACGCCGATCAGATCGAGGGCGCGGCTTCCCCGGCGGCGGCCGGTGGCGGCGGGGGCGGGGCAGCCGGAGGTGCCGGAGGTGCTGGCGGTGCCGGGCAGATGATGGGTCAGTTCAGCCAGATGGCCGGACAGATGGCGCAGTCGATCACCCAGCCCCTGCAGGGCCTCACGCAGGCCATGACACAGATGCCCCAGCAGGTCATGCAGGGCGTGCAGAGCATCGTCGAATCCGCCACTCAAGCGGCCGGTAGCAGCGGCGAGGCCGCCGGTCTGGCGGCAGATGCCGGAGCCGACGCCGCCGGAGCCGGGGCCGAACAGGCGGTCAAGGCGTCCGACACACACGGCCCGGACGACGGTGGCCCGGCAGATCCGGACGGCAAGACCGACGACAAGGATGCGAAGCACGGCGACGAACGGGAGCGTCCGACCGAGGTGGAAGCCGGCGCCGGCGGTGGGTCGGCCACCGAACTACTCGGTAATCGCGCCTCCACCGGGGTGACGCCGGAGGACCGCTTCGGCGTCGGCCCGGTGCCGGCTCAGGCCCACAACGTCACCGGTCGGCGATAGCGGTCAGCTCGCCCCGGTCCAGCCGCAACCATCTCTCGATGCCGATGGCCTCCAGAAACCGCTCGTCGTGGCTGACCACCACGAACGCGCCCCGGTAGGCGTTCAGCGCCGACTCCAGTTGCCCCACGCTCTCCAGGTCGAGATTGTTGGTCGGCTCGTCGAGCAGCAGCAGTTGCGGTGCGGGCTCGGCAAAGAGCACACAGGCCAGGGTTGCCCGTAGCCGCTCACCACCCGACAGCGCAGCGATCGGTAGGTTGATCCGGTCACCGCGAAACAGGAATTGCGCCAACAGATGCATGCGCCGGGTGTGCGACAGGCCGGGCGCTGCCGCGGCCAGACTCTCGGCCACCGTGCGGCCCTCATCCAACAGATCCAGCCGCTGCGACAGCGTCGCCACGCGTCCCTCGGCCCGTTGCACGGTCCCGGCGTCCGGTTCGACCGCCCCGTCGATGATCCGCAGCAGCGTGGACTTCCCCGTACCGTTGGCTCCGGTCAACGCGATTCGTTCCGGACCGCGGATCGATAGGTTGATGCCGTTGCTGCAAAACAACTTCCGGCCGCCACGGCTGATCTGAAGCCCCTCGCCGGAGAACACCGTGCGCCCGGCCGGAACCACGGTATCGGGCAGGTCCAGCGCGATCACTTTGTCGTCGCGAAGCGCCCGCTCGGCTTCGTCGAGACGTGATCGGGCGTCGTCGACCCGACGAGCATGCACATCGTCGGCGCGGGCCGCCGATTCCTGCGCATCGCGTTTGAGCTGGCCTGCCACGATCTTCGGCAGCCCGGCATCCTTGAGGTTGCGTGCGGCATTCGAGGAGCGCCGGGCAGCCCGTTCGCGGGCTTCCTGCATCTGACGCTTCTCGCGCTTGAGCTGCTGCTCTGCGTTGCGGATGTTGCCTTCCGCCACCGTCTGCGCGGCCTCCACCGCAGCCCGGTAGGCAGCGAAATTCCCTCCGAAGAAAGCGATTTCGCCCCGGTACAACTCGGCGATCTGATCCATGCGGTCCAGCAGCATCCGGTCGTGGCTGACCACAAGCAGGCAGCCGGTGTAGCTGTCGAGGGCGTCGTACAGGCGGTGACGGGCGTCGCGGTCCAGGTTGTTGGTGGGTTCGTCGAGCAGCAGAACACTGGGCCGCTTGAGCAGTTGAGCCGCCAGACCCAGCGACACCACCTCCCCACCGGACAACGTCCCCAACCGCCGGTCCAGCGCCAATCCGTCGAGGCCGAGCCGGTCCAACTGGGCACGGGAGCGCTCCTCGATATCCCAGTCGTCACCGATCGCCGTGAACACTGCGTCGCCGGCGTCGCCGTCAGCCAACGCCGCCAATGCGTCGAGCACCGGGGCGACTCCCAGCACGGCGGCCACGGTGAGTTCCGCAGTGAGAGGCAGTGTTTGGGGTAGATAACCGATGGGGCCGTCGACGTGAACCGAACCTGACGAGGGTTCGTACTCACCGGCGATCAGCTTGAGCAGCGTGCTCTTTCCGGCGCCGTTGGGGGCGACCAGACCGGTTCGGCCGGGCCCAACGGTGAACGACAGGTCCGAGAACACTTCAGTGTCGTCAGGCCAGGCGAAGGACAAGTGCGAACAGACAATAGACATGCTGGTACTCCAAGGTGATGCGGGCAGCAGACCCCGCATTGAGGGACAGAAACGAATCAACTCGCGGGATCACCCGGAGATGTCGTCGTCTCCCAGCATGTTTTCGGCCCACCTCGACTCGACAGCAGATGCAGTACCCATAGTACGCAGCGATGCAACCGATTTAAGGTTCAGAATGTTCCGCGCAACCGATCCAGTTGTCGCCGTTCACGTTTCGTGGGCCGGCCGGCCCCTCGATCACGGACCGGCACTGACGCCAGGATCTCCTTGGGCGGCGGTGGCGGGCTGCGGTCGATCATGCACTCCGACGCGATAGCAGCCCCGACTCTCTTGGCGATCGGGCGGATGACCTCGACGATGCGTTCCCGTCCGTCCAGCCGGACCCGAACCTCGTCACCGGGGCTCACGTGTTGTGCCGGTTTGGCGGGCACGTTGTTGACCCGGACATGTCCGCCTCGGCAGGCGGCAGCCGCCGCAGACCGGGTCTTGGTGATACGCACGGCCCAGATCCAGCTGTCGACGCGGACACTGCTCATGTCAGATAGCGCCGCAACATCTCGGCGACCGCAGTGATCTGGGCAGTCTCGACCCGCTCGTCGACCTTGTGCGCGAGGTTCGGATCACCCGGTCCGTAGTTCACCGCCGGAATCCCCAGGGCCGCGAACCGGGACACATCGGTCCAGCCGTATTTGGCGCGCACCTGTCCCCCGGCGGCGGCCACCAGCGCGGCCGCGGCGGGTTTGGCCAGGCCCGGCAAGGCGCCTGCGGCGGCGTCGGTCAGCACGATCGTGACGTCGAGCCCGTCGAACACCTCGTGCACATGGGCGACGGCCTGCTCGACGCTGCGGTCCGGGGCGAACCGGAAGTTGACGGTCACCGATGCGGCGTCGGGGATGACGTTGCCGGCGATGCCGCCGTCGACCCGCACCGCCGACAACCCCTCCCGGTAGACGCAGCCGTCGATGTCGACGCTGCGAGGCTGGTACGTGGTGAGCCGGTCCAACACGGCGCCGAGTTTGTGAATGGCGTTGTCGCCCAGCCATGATCGCGCAGAGTGCGCGCGGGTGCCCGCGGCGCTGACGACGACGCGGATGGTGCCTTGGCAGCCGGCCTCGATGAAGCCGCCGGAGGGTTCGCCGAGGATCGCGACGTCGGCGTGCAGCCAATCCGGAAGTTCGCGTTCGATGCGACCGAGGCCGTTTGCGCTGGACTCGATCTCCTCGCAGTCGTACATCACCAGGGTGATGTCGTGGCTGGGTTCGGCGATGGTAGCGGCCACGTGCAGGAATACCGCGTCACCGGACTTCATGTCCGAGGTGCCGCAACCCCAGAGCTCACCGCCCTCGATGCGGCTGGGCAGGTTCTCCGCGACGGGCACGGTGTCGATGTGGCCGGCCAGCATCACCCGCGAGGACCGGCCGAGATGGGTGCGGGCCAGGACGGCGTCACCGTTGCGGATCACCTCGAAGTGCGGCGCCTGGGCCCGCAGCGCGGCCTCGATCTCGTCGGCGATGTGCTGCTCGTGGCGGGATTCGCTGGGGATGTCCACCAGCGCGGCGGTCAGCGCGATCGGATCGGCTCGCAGGTCTAGCCCCATGGACATCAACGGTACCCAGTAACCTAGGCCAACGTGACTGCAGCATCTGGCGTCGGCCTGGCCACCATCACCGCCGACGGGACCGTCCTGGACACCTGGTTTCCCGCCCCTGAACTCTCCGGTTCCGGCGATGCCGGCACTGTGCGGTTGTCGGTGGCCGAGGTGCCCGAGGCGCTGGCCGTCCTGACCGGCCCCGACGCCGACCGCGACGTCGAGGTCGTCGCCGTGCGCACCACGATCGCCTCGCTGAATGACAAGCCGGCCGACGCACACGACGCCTACCTGCGGCTGCACCTGCTCTCCCACCGGCTCGTCGCACCCCATGGTGCCAACATGGACGGCATCTTCGGCCTGCTGACCAACGTGGTCTGGACCAACTTCGGCCCGTGCGCAGTCGAGGGTTTCGAGGCCGTGCGCGCGAAGCTGCGCCGCCGTGGCGCGGTCGCGGTCTACGGCGTGGACAAGTTCCCCCGGATGGTCGACTACGTGTTGCCGTCGGGCGTGCGGATCGCCGACGCCGACCGGGTGCGGCTGGGTGCGCACCTGGCCTCCGGCACGACGGTCATGCACGAGGGCTTCGTGAACTTCAACGCCGGCACCCTGGGCACGTCGATGGTCGAGGGCCGGATCTCCGCCGGTGTCGTGGTCGACGACGGCTCCGACATCGGTGGCGGGGCCTCGATCATGGGCACCCTGTCCGGCGGCGGCAAAGAGGTGATCAAGGTGGGCAAGCGCTGCTTGCTGGGTGCCAACGCCGGCCTGGGCATCTCGCTCGGTGATGACTGCGTGATCGAGGCAGGGCTGTATGTCACCGGCGGCACCAAGGTCACCACGGCCGACGGGCAGACCACCAAGGCCATCGAACTGTCCGGGGCCAGCAACCTGCTGTTCCGCCGCAACTCGCTGTCAGGCGCGGTCGAGGTCGTCAAACGCGACGGCACCGGCATCACGCTCAACGAGGCACTGCACGCGAACTAGCTGTTGGGGCCGAACGTTTTTGCTTGTGTGTCCCATTCGCGAAAACATGACACACAAGCCAACATTTGGCGACCCATCCACATGATCAAAAACACTAGTGCCACGTCGACTAACTCGAGACACCTCCGATGGTGGATCACAGGCACAGTCGTCGCAGTAGCCGGTTGCGTAATCATCGCCACAGTCATTACTTGGGCCGTCGGCCGCTTCACAAGCAGTAGTGACCCGACATTTATTCGAGGGAACTGGGAGCCGCAGCCGGAGACCGTTCTCACCTCGCCGATGGGAATGCGTCCAGTACCGGGATGGCGCGCAGACGCTTCGAGTCTGGGTCTACCCGGATCGAGCATTATCGGGACGACGGATGACGCCGCTTGGTCGATGCCACTAGTGGGATTCGTGGACAAAAACGGTTACTTCCTTGCGAGCAATCCAGAATTGCCGGAACGACAACATTGGCTCGTCGGATTAGACACACACACTGGTAAGCCCTTGTTCGCGCCGGTGAAGCTCGACGTTGCACCGCGATCTCCCAAGTGCTTCCTGAACGGACCCGAAACTGTGCTGTGCCTCGCCGACGAAATGCGCGAAGGGAAGGCGGAGAGCACAGCCTGGGTAATCGACGCCCGCACTGGCGGTGTTTTGTTCGCTGGTGACACTGATCTACACACCACGCCCGGGACCGGTGTTCGTATCGACCAGGTCGGCCTCTACGCCGTAGCAGAGGTGCCCGGACGAGGTATCTATGGCATTGGCCCCCACGCGGAGACCACATGGTCTATCCCCGGAGCCACCAAGGTCTCGCCGACCCAATGGACCGCAGACGGCACTCCATCCACGCTAGCTGTAGCAAAGGATCCCGTTTCTGGGCCGGATCGTATGGTTGTGTTCTCCCTGATCGACGGCAAGGTGATGACTCCCGATCTTGGTGGGGAGCGAGTTCCCCAAACCGCCGTCGTATACCCGGGCGGCTTCGCAGTCGAGGCCACGACCACCGAAACCACGTCAACCCCCGATGTCGTGGTGTTCTTCGACCGTATGGGCAATCGCGTTGGTGAGACCAAGGCGTCGGGATTCCTGGGCCTACTGTCGATGACACTTCCCATGGTGCAGTCCTCGCCGAGCTACACCGTCTTCGGGAGCAACGGAGCCGGTCTCATCCAGCTTCCCGGCGACGGGCTCGGGCCCGGTTCCGTCTTGATCGGCCACCGTGTCTACGTTCCCGAGTCAACTTGGGAAGGACCGGTCAAGGTAAGGCAGTGGCGGCAATTCGACTTGGCGACAGGCAGAGAAGCAACCGCATGCCGCTCCAACCTGAGCCATTACGTTGCCAACGATGGCAGGGTCGGGGTATTCGAAACGGATCGCAGTGAAGTCACTGGCGCGACGACCTTCGCGATAGACCTCTCTACCTGCGAAAAACTGTGGACGATGCCTGCCAATCCTGACTCATATCACCGATTGTGGCGAATCGGCGACACGCTCGTGGAGCTATCGGACGACGGCAAGGAACTCCACTCATTGGTCGCGCCGCAATAATCCGCACGCCGCTCAGGTGCAGGGAATCCCATGGGGGCCGCCGATCCAGTGACCGGGCGGTGAGTGCCACGGGCACCACTTCTTGACCTGGCCAGGCGGAAGGTTGGGGCCCTGATGCCAGTCGACCCAGCCCGGGCCCGGCACCCACGGAATGTTCGGGCCGGGGTCGGCTGTGGCCGCTCCAGCGCCCAACCCGAGGGATCCGGCACCCAACGCACCGGCAATCATTGCTGTTCCCGCGAACTTCTTCAGATTCACGTGTGGCCTCCAAACATCGGTAGGTTGACGTGCACTTTCTGACCCCTCTATCGCCCACGGTACGCCTTTCGTTACCGCCTGGCGCGTCACCTCAACCGTTCTGGGCCAGCTCCTTCTTCATCACCTTGCCCATCGCGTTGCGGGGCAGGCTGTCCACGAGCCGTACTTCCCGTGGCCGCTTATGCGCGGAAAGTTGTTGGGCGACAAACTCGATCAAGGCATCCGGTGCGGCGTTGCCTACGACGAACGCGACGATCCGCTGCCCGAGGTCGTCGTCGGGCATACCGACCACGGCCACCTCATCGACGCCGTCGTGGCCGAGCAACACGGTCTCGATCTCACCCGCGCCGACGCGGTATCCGCCGGTCTTGATCAGATCCACCGATTCACGGCCCACGATGCGGTGCATGCCGTCGCCGTCGATCACCGCGACGTCACCGGTGCGGTACCAGCCCTCGGCATCGAACGCGTCGGCGGTGGCCTCGGGCCGGTTGAGGTAGCCGTCGAACACCATGGGGCCCTTGATCTGCAGCCGGCCGATGGTCTCGCCGTCGTGCGGCACCGGGGCACCCTCGTCATCCACCAGCCTCGTCTGCACCCCGGTCAGTGGCAGGCCCACCCACCCGGGCCGGCGTTCCCCATCGACCCGGGTGCTCAGCGTGATCAGCGATTCGGTGCTGCCGTAGCGCTCGACGGGTGCGTACCCGGTCAACCGGACCAACTCGTCGAACACGGGCACAGGCAGAGGTGCGCTGCCGGAGACCAGCAGGCGTGCGGTCGACAACGCCAGCGCCGAGTCCAGATCCTTGACCACGCGCGACCAGACCGTCGGCACACCGAAATACATCGTGCCCTGTGCCTGCGCGTACGCCTCGGGCGTGGGTTTGCCGGTGTGGATGAAGCGGTTTCCGATCCGCAAGGAGCCGAGCAGGCCGAGCACCAGGCCGTGCACGTGGAACAGCGGCAGCCCGTGCACCAGCGTGTCGTCTGCGGTCCATTGCCATGCCTGCGCCAGCGCATCGATGTCGGCGGCGATGGCCTGCCTGCTGATCGGCACGCCCTTGGGCATTCCGGTGGTGCCCGAGGTGTACATGATGATTGCGGTGGATTCGGGTGCGGGTTCCTGATAGCGGTGCCAGGAGCGGGCATGCAGCCGTACCGGGATGTGCGGCAGCCCCGCAGGATCATCGCCGTCGTCCGGCTTCTCCCCCAGCCAGGCCTGGGCACCGGAGTCGGTGAGCATGTGGCGACGTTCGGTCGCCCCGACGTCGGCGGGCACCGGGACCACCGGCACCCCGGCGATCAGGCATCCAATGATCGCCAGAACCGTTGTGGCACTGGGGGTTGCCCGGACAGCGACGCATCGCGCCACCGCGACGCGCTCGGCGACCGAAGTGGCTGCACCGATCAGATCGCTGCGGCTGAGCACCGCACCGTCGATACGGACAGCGTCGTCAAGATCGGCTCCGGCGGCGATCGCCGCGGGGTTCAGGGAGGCCAGCAACACGCCTTGAGGTTACCCGCGCGGATAATCTCGACCGGTGAGTGTCATCCGGCAGTTATCCACACGCGAGGTGTACCGGAACGATTGGTTGACGCTGCGCGAGGACGCCATCGTGCGGCCCGACGGCAGCCCCGGTGTCTACGCCGTCATCGACAAGCCGACGTATGCCCTGGTGATCCCGCGCGATGGGGACCGGTTTCATCTCGTCGAACAGTTCCGGTACCCGTTGGGGCTGCGCCGCTGGGAGTTCCCGCAGGGCACTGCACCCGACAACGCCCATCTCGACCCGACGGCGCTGGCCCACCGTGAGCTGCGCGAGGAGACGGGGCTGCGCGCCGTGAGCATGGAACGGCTGGGGCTACTCGATGTGGCTGCGGGCATGAGCAGTCAGCGCGGTTGGGTGTTCCTGGCCGGCGGCCTGACCGAGGGCGAGCATGAACGCGAACAGGAAGAACAGGACATGCACAGTGCGTGGTTCTCCCGCGCTGAGCTGGAGACCATGATCCGTGCCGGTGAGATCACCGATGCCCAGAGCATCGCGGCGTGGACGCTGCTGTTGTTGCGAGAGAACGATATTCGACGCTGAGGTCGACCTAACGACGCTCGGTGAGCGCCCGCAGGAAGAACATCAGGTTGGCCGGCCGTTCGGCCAACCGCCGCACGAAGTAGCCGTACCACTCGTAGCCGAACGGCACATACACCCGGACGTGGTTACCGGCCTCGGCCAGCCGGCGTTGTTCGCCGTCGCGGATGTTGTACAGCATCTGGTATTCGAAACCGTCGACGCCCCGGCCGAATTCCGCCGCCAGTGCGGGCACCGCTTCGATGACCGCCGGGTCGTGTGAGGCCACCATCGGATAACCGGATCCGGCCATGAGTACCCGCAGGCACCGCAGATAGGAGTCGGTGACCTCCTCGGCATCGCGGTAGGCCACCGAAGCAGGTTCGTCATAAGCGCCTTTGCACAGCCGGATCCGGGCTCCCGACGCGGCGAATTCGCGGCAATCGTTTTCGGTCCGACGCAGGTACGCCTGCAAAACAGTGCCCAGCCAGTCGAATTCGGTACGCAGGTCCCGCACGATCGACAAAGTGGAGTCGGTGGTGGTGTGATCCTCGGCGTCCACCGTCACCCAGGCGCCCACCTCGCGGGCCTTGGTGCAGATGGTGTGTGCGTTCTCGTAGGCAATCTTTTCTCCGTCACGGGGCAGCGCCTGGCCCAGTGCGGAGAGCTTGAGCGAAACCTCTAGCGGCCGTACCGCCGAGCCCGCCTCGTCGCGCTGGGCCAGACCGTCGAGCAGCGCCAGGTACGCCTGGACGGTACGTTCGGCGTCCTCGCCACTCGTGGTGTCCTCTCCCAGGTAGTCGACGCTGACCAGTCTGCCCGAATCCCGTAACGCCCCAACGGTGTACAGCGCATCGGGGATGGTCTCCCCCGCCACGAAGCGGTCCACCACCTTGCGGGTGATGGGGAGTCTTTCGGCCGTCTGACGCAACCGCGGTGAACGGGATGCGGCCAGGATCGCCGGCCGGGCGACGCGCTGAAAGCTTGTTTCGATGGCTCCTCGGGTGCGCGTCATGGTCAGGCCCCCATGTGCGGGTAGGTGTGGTCGGTGGGCGGCACGAAGGTCTCTTTGATGGAGCGGGCCGAGGTCCAGCGCAACAGGTTCTGCGCCGAGCCCGCTTTGTCGTTGGTGCCCGAGGCGCGGGATCCACCGAAGGGCTGCTGACCGACCACCGCGCCGGTCGGCTTGTCGTTGATGTAGAAGTTTCCCGCGGCGTTGCGTAGCCGTTCTGCGGCGGTGAGGACGGCGGCGCGGTCGTCGGCGATCACCGCCCCTGTCAGGGCATATCGCGCACCGGTGTCGATCACGTCGAGGATCTCGTCGTATTCGGCGTCGGGGTAGACGTGCACGGCCAGGATCGGCCCGAAGTACTCGGTGCCGAACGCCTCGTCGGTCGGATCATCGGACAGCAGCACCGTGGGCCGGACGAAATAGCCTTCGCTGTCGTCGTATTCACCACCGACCGCGATCGTGACACCCGAGGCTCCCTTGGCCCGCTCGATCGCCTTGACGTTCTTGGCGAACGCGCGATCGTCGATCACGGCGCCGCCGTAGTTGGTCAGGTCGGTGACGTCACCGTAGGCGAGTTCGGCGGTGGCCGAGAGGAAGTCGTCACCCATCTGCTGCCATAGCGACCTCGGGATGAAGGCACGCGACGCCGCCGAGCACTTCTGACCCTGGTAGTCGAATGCCCCACGAATCAGGGCGGTACGCAACACATCCGGCCGCGCCGAGGTGTGTGCGAGGACGAAATCCTTGCCGCCGGTCTCGCCGACCAGCCGCGGATAGGTGTGGTAGTGGTCGATGTTGGCACCGACCTCCCGCCACAGGTGCTGGAAGGTGGCGGTGGACCCGGTGAAATGGATACCGGCCAGGCGGGGATCGGCCAGCGCCACCTCCGACACCGCGATTCCGTCACCGGTGACCAGATTGATCACCCCGGGCGGCAGCCCGGCCGCCTCCAGCAGTTGCATCGTGAGGTAGGCCGCGAAAGTCTGTGTGGGCGAGGGCTTCCACACCACGGTGTTGCCCATCAACGCCGGCGCGGTGGGCAGGTTGCCGGCGATCGCGGTGAAGTTGAAGGGTGTGATCGCGTAGACGAAGCCCTCCAACGGCCGATGATCGGTGCGGTTCCAGACGCCGGGGCTGCTGATCGGTTGTTGGGCCAGGATCTGGCGGGCAAACGCGACATTGAACCGCCAGAAGTCGATCAGTTCACACGGGGCGTCGATCTCGGCCTGATAGGCGGTCTTGGACTGGCCGAGCATGGTCGCCGCAGCGATCTTCTCCCGCCACGGCCCGGACAGCAGGTCGGCCGCCCGCAGGAACACCGCGGCACGTTCGTCGAACGGCAGGGCGGCCCAGTCGTACTTGGCCGCGAGGGCGGCCTCGATGGCCGCGCCGGCGTCGGTGTGGTCGGCATTGGTCAGTGTGCCCAGCCGCGACGAATGGCGGTGCGGCTGGACGACGTCGATACGCGCCCCGCCACCCATGCGGTGTTCGCCGCCGATGACGTGCGGCAGGTCGATCGGAGCCTCGGCCAGGTGACCGAGCTCGGTGGTGAGCCGGGCGCGCTCCGGCGAGCCGGGGGCATAGTCATGGACCGGCTCGTTGGCCGGTAGCGGCACGTCGGTGATGGCATCCATGAATCAAGAATCCCGGACGTGACCCACACAACACTTGTCCGATCAGACAACAATCAACAGAGCTAACCGTAGAATCGAACAATATGCGTTCCATCGGCGTCAGCCTGGGCCAACTGCTGTTGGCGCTGGATGCCACGCTGGTCCGGCTCGTGCAGGCACCCCGCGGCCTGGACCTCCCGGTCGCCTCGGCCACGTTGGTCGACGCCGACGATGTCCGGCTGGGCCTGGCCCCGTCCGCTGGGTCGGCCGACGTGTTCTTCCTGCTCGGCGTCTCCGAGAGCGACGCGCTGCGCTGGGTCGAACAGCAGAGCGTGGGCCGGACACCGGCCGCGGTGTTCATCAAAGAGCCGTCGAACGCCGTCGTCGAACAGGCGGTGGCAGCGGGCACCGCGGTGGTGGCCGTCGATCCGCGGGCCCGCTGGGAGCGGCTCTACCGCCTGGTCAACCACGTTTTCGAGCACCACGGCGACGGCGCCCTGCATGATTCGGGCACCGACCTGTTCAGCCTCGCCCAATCGGTCGCCGAGCGCACCCACGGCATGGTCAGCATCGAAGACGAAACCTCGCACGTGCTGGCCTACTCGGCCTCCAGCGAAGAGGCCGACGAGTTGCGTCGGTTGTCGATCCTCGGGCGGGCCGGTCCGCCGGAACACCTGGCCTGGATCGCGCAGTGGGGCATCTTCGACGCGCTCCGTTCCCGGCCAGAGGCCGTGCGGGTGGCCGAGCGTCCCGAGTTGGGGTTGCGCCCGCGGTTGGCCATCGGCATCTTCCAGCCCGCCGCCGACGAGCGCCGGGCGCCGGCGTTCGTCGGCACCATCTGGGTGCAGCAGGGCAACCGCCCGCTGGCCGAGGATGCCGAGGACGTGTTGCGTGGTGCGGCGGTGCTGGCCGCGCGGACCATGGCGCGGCTGGCCTCGACCCCGTCGACGCACGCGGTGCGGGTACAGGAACTGCTGGGGTTGGGCGACATCGACGCCCCGGTGGAGATTGCGCTGATCGCCCGGGAACTCGGCGTGGCCGTCGACGGCCGGGCCGCGGTGATCGGTTTCGACAGCCGCGCGTGCGGCGCGAGAACTACGGGTGGCTCGACCAGCTCTCGGCTTGCCGATGCTCTGGCCTTGAGCGCCAGCGCTTTTCGTCATGACGCACAGATGACCTCGACGGGTTCGCGGGTCTACGTGCTGTTTCCCAGTACCGGCAAGGCGGTGACGTCGTGGGTGCGGGGCACGGTGGCGGCGTTGCGCGCGGAGTTGGGGCATGAGCTTCATGCGGTGATCGCCAGCCCGGTGGCCGGCTTGGCCGGGGTGGCCGCTGCCCGCGTCGATGTGGACCGGGTGCTCGATGCCGCCGAACGGCATCCCGGGACGCTGGCCGAGGTCACCTCGCTGGCCGAGGCGCGTACGACGGTGCTGCTCGACGAGATCGTCACCGCGATCGCCGCGGATGACCGGCTGATCGATCCTCGGGTGCAGACCTTGCGCAGTGACGAACCGGTGCTCGCCGAAACGCTTGGCGTGTATCTGGATTGCTTCGGCGATGTCGCGGCCGCCGCGCAGCACCTACATGTACACCCCAACACCGTGCGCTACCGGATCCGCCGGGTCGAGCACCTGCTGGCCACCTCACTCAACGATGCCGACGCGCGGCTGCTGTTGGCGCTGAGCCTGCGCGCCACCGCGTGAGACGCTCCCTGTCCATCGTTCGGTTGACATACGAATCAGCCGTGAAGTCGTCGCACGGAGGCCTTCACAGCGGCACCCTGAGGGTATGACTACCGCACCGGTTCAACAGGCATCCGAGCATCCGTATCTGAGCGGCAACTTCGCTCCGGTGCATGACGAGGTCACGATCACCGACCTCACGGTCACCGGGCGCATCCCGGACTATCTCGACGGCCGCTACCTGCGCACCGGCCCCAACCCGCTGCGCGCCCCCGATCCCCGGCACTACCACTGGTTCCTCGGCGACGGTATGGCACATGGGATCCGGCTGCGCGACGGCGCGGCGACCTGGTACCGCAACCGGTGGGTGCGGTCGAGTTCGGTGGCCCGCGAGCTCGGCGAGAAGTGGGCCGGTGGCGCTCACCGTGGCGGGTTCGATTTCGCCTCCAACACCAATATCATCGGCCACGCCGGCAAGACCCTGGTGCTCACCGAGGCCGGCGTGCGACCCTACGAGCTGACCGATGAACTCGACACTGTGGGCCCGTCGGACTTCTGCGGCACGTTGTTCGGCGGGTTCACCGCGCACCCCAAGCACGACCCGAAAACCGGGGAAATGCACGCGGTGTCGTACAACCCGTTGCGGGGAAACCTGGTGCAGTACACCGTCACCGACACAGAAGGACGAGTCCGGCGCACCGTCGACATCGCCCTACGGGCACAGACCATGATGCATGACTTCACGCTGACCGAAAAGTACGTCGTGCTCTACGACCTGCCGGTGATCCTGGATCTGACCACCATGGCCAAGAGTGCGCCCGCGCGTGCCGCGGCGCGGTTGCTGACAGGATTCGTCACCCGCCATGCCGCGCCGGATTTCGTGTTGCGCGCGGCGATGCGCGGTTCCGAGCGTGCCACGTTGCCGACCACGGGCATGCCGTATCGGTGGACACCGGAACATGGTGCCCGGGTCGGGGTGATGCCGCGGCAAGGCAGCGCCGCCGACATCCGATGGTTCGACATCCCCCCGTGCTACGTCTTCCACGCCCTCAACGGCTACGACCACATCGGCCCGGACGGTGAGCAGATCGTGCTCGACGTGGTCCGGCATCCGGCGGTGTTCACCACGGGCGATCAGCTGTTCACCGAGTCAATCACGTTGGACCGCTGGACGATCGACCTGCGCACCGGCCGGGTGGACGAGCAACGGATCGACGACGACGCCCAAGAGTTCCCCCGGGTCGACGAACGCGTCGTCGGCCTGCCCCACCGGTACGGCTACACCGTCGGATTCGCCCCGCGGCCGGACGGGGCGGCGGCCGCCATCCTGCGCCACGACCTGCGCGACGGCACCACCCAGCGGGTCGACTTCGGTCCGGGACGCGAGCCCGGCGAGTTCGTGTTCGTGCCGGCCGGCCCGGACGCCGACGAGAACGACGGCGTGGTGATGGGTTTCGTCTACGACCACGCCGAGAACCGCAGTGATCTGGTGCTGCTCGACGGCCAGACTCTGGCACCCGTTGCCACCGTGCACATTCCGGTGCGGGTGCCGCACGGCTTCCACGGCAATTGGGTCGCCGGTTAGCATCGGCAGATGACCGAAATCGGTCCACCCCTGCCCCGCAGGCCGGCCCAGCGTGAACCGTCGGACTGGCACTGGATGTGGGAGACCTACGTCTGCGCGTTATGCGTGGCAGCGATCGTCGCGGTGATCCTGCTGCGCGATACGCTCGGCGGCAATGTGCCGGTGGCGTGTGCGGCGTTGGCGACCATGCTGGTGATCGTTCTGCTGTTCGGACGCAACGTCATTCGTGAAGTCGATCCGATCGCCGGGCCGGTACGGCCGCGTGCGATCGCGTTCGTGGCCGGGGTGATCATCCTGTGGCTGGTCGCCATCCTGGCGGCCTCGCCTGCCGTGGCGGCGATCCCGGCGCTGTACCCGCTGATGTTCGCCACCCTGCCGCTGGCTGCGGCGTTGGTCCTGACGTTCGCGGTGACCTTGGCCCCCTTGATCCTTGCCGTGGCGCTCCACGGGCTGAGTTGGCCGAGCCTGCCTGCGGTGGCGGCGGTGACGCTCGTCGCCGCGGTGGCGGCCCCGATCATCGGCACCACGATCATGACCACCCTGCGGCAGCGCCAGCAGCTGGCCGAGACTGTGGCCGAACTCGCCGACAGCCGGGCCGAGAGCGCGCGGTTGTCGCGCGAGGCGGGGGTGGCCGCCGAACGGGAGCGACTGGCCCGCGAGATTCACGACACGCTGGCACAGGGGTTCACCAGCATCGTCGCCCTCGCCCAGGCGGTGCAGGCCGAGCGTGACACCGACCCGGCCGCGGCGGCCCGCCACGTGGAGCTCATCCGCAGCACGGCCCGCGACAACCTGGCCGAGGCGCGCGCCATGGTCACCCAGTTGACTCCGGCGGTGCTGCAGGAAGGTTCGCTGCCGGCGGCGCTGCGCCGGCAGTGCGACACGCTGTCGGCCGAGACCGGCATCGCCGTCGAACTGTGCATCAACGACGACGTGCCGCCGCTCGGCATGGCCACCGACGTGGTGCTGCTACGCACTGCACAGGAGGCGATGACCAACGTGCGCAGGCATGCCCGGGCGAGTCAGCTGCACGTCGAGCTGCAACGCACCACAGGAGGAGCCCGACTTTGCTTGGCGGACAACGGTATCGGGCTTCCCGACGATCACATGGACGGTTTCGGTCTGCGCGGCATGCGGGCGCGGCTGGATCAGGTGGGCGGCACCTTGACGCTGTCGCGGGCCGACGGTGGCGGGCTGCTGGTTGTCGCGACGGTGCCGGCATGACTGCGGACCTGACGACGGTGTTGCTCGTCGACGATCATCCGGTGGTCCGCGAAGGCCTGCGCGGCATGATCGATGCCGAGGACGACCTGAGCGTGGTCGGTGAGGCCGGATCCGGAGCCGAGGCGATCGTCCTGGCGGCGAAACTACGGCCCGCGGTGATCCTGATGGACCTGCGGATGCCCGGGTTGGACGGCGTGGCGGCGACCGCCCGAATCCTCGCCGATGACCCGTCCATCCGCATCGTCGTCGTCACGACCTATGAAAGCGACACCGACATCCTTCGTGCGGTCGAGGCCGGGGCGACCGGTTACCTGCTCAAGGACGCCTCCCGGGCCGAGTTGGCCAGCGCGGTGCGGGACGCCGCGCGCGGCAAGACCGTCCTGGCGCCCGGGGTGGCCGACCGGTTGGTGAATGCGGTCCGCGCGCCGTCGGTGACGTTGTCGGCCCGCGAGGCCGAGGTGCTGGCGCTGGTCGCCACGGGCGCCACCAACGCCGATATCGGCCAGGCCCTGCACATCAGCGAGGCCACGGTGAAGACCCATCTGCTGCGGGCGTTTCACAAGCTCGGGGTGTCCGACCGCACCGCCGCGGTGACGACCGCGATGTCCCTGGGACTGCTGGGGTAACCCCTCCCCGCGAGCAGACGCAAAACCGTACATTTTCAGCGAAAAAGGTACGGGTTTATGTCTGCTCGGCGTCAGGAAAGGCGGGCGACGGCGGCGTCGATGCGCTCGTCGGTCGCGGTCAGCGCCACCCGCACATATTCGGCTCCGGCTGGGCCGTAGAACTCCCCCGGCGCCGCGAGGATCCCGCGTTCGGCCAGCCACCTGACGGTGTCGCGGCACGGCTCGCCGCGGGTGGCCCACAGGTACAGCCCGGCCTCGGAATGCTCGACGGTGAACCCGGCCTGCTGCAAGGCGGGCAGCAGTACTGCCCGGCGCCGTGCGTAGCGCTCGCGCTGGACGGCCTCGTGCTCGTCGTCGTCGAGGGCGGCCACCATCGCGGCCTGCACCGGTCCGGGCACCATCATCCCGGCGTGCTTGCGCACCGCCAGCAGCTCGGCCACCAGCGCGGGGTCGCCGGCGACGAACCCGGCGCGGTATCCGGCCAACGACGAGGTCTTGGACAGCGAGTGCACGGCCAGCAGCCCGGTGTGGTCACCGTCGCAGACCGATGGGTGCAGCACGCTGAGCGGCTGAGCTTCCCAACTCAAGCCCAGATAGCACTCGTCGGAGGCGATCAGCACGCCGCGCTCGCGCGCCCAGGACACCACCTTGCGCAGGTGGTCCTGCGGAAGCACCTTCCCGGTGGGGTTACTCGGCGAGTTCAGGTAGATCAGAGCCGGCCGTTGCGGCCCCAGCTGGGTCAGCGAGTCCGCGCGCAGCACCTGCGCGCCGGCCAGCAGGGCGCCCACCTCGTAGGTGGGGTACGCCAGTTCCGGGACGACGACGGCGTCGCCGGGGCCGATGGCCAACAGCGTCGGCAGCCAGGCGATCAACTCCTTGGTGCCGATCACGGGCAGGACCGCGTCCGGCGCCAGGCCGGTGATGCCGTAGCGGCGCTCGAGCGCCGCCCGAGCGGACGCACGAAGCGCCGGGGTACCCGCGGTGGTCGGATAGCCGGGAGCGGAACTGGCGGCGGCCAGCGCGTCGCGGATCACCGGAGCCACCGGGTCTACGGGAGTGCCTACCGAAAGGTCGACGATTCCGTCGGGGTGCGACCGGGCCAGGGCCGTGACGTCGGCCAGGGTGTCCCACGGGAACTCTGGCAGCGCCGCCGAACGACGCTGTCGCTGTCGCACCACGTCAGTCTCGAAGTCCGTTTCTGACGTACTCAGTCCTCGGCCTTGGCCGGGAGTTCCTTGATCATCGGCGGATCGTTGTCGGTCTGCCCGACCTTGGAAGCGCCGCCGGGCGAGCCCAGCTCGGAGAAGAAGTCGGCGTTGGCCTGCGCGTAGCCGCTCCACTGGTCCGGCACATCATCTTCGTAGTAGATGGCCTCGACCGGGCAGACCGGCTCGCATGCGCCGCAGTCCACACACTCGTCGGGGTGGATGTACAACATGCGTCCGCCCTCGTAGATGCAATCGACGGGGCATTCCTCGATGCATGCCTTGTCTTTGACGTCGACGCAGGGTTCGGCAATGACGTACGTCACTGATGTCTCTCCTGTCCAGTGGGCTGCTGGGCTCGGTATCGGGACTCTGTTGAGTTCGACGTCACAGTATGCGTTGCCCATACTTGGACGCTCGTCTCAGTGTGTCCTAACTTCACGCGCCGCCCATTTTAGGGTGGCGCGTAGTAACAGATACTAAACGTTGCACATACACCTTCACTAGTCGCCACGGCGATGAACCGGCGCCCAATGACATACATGCAACTAGTTGCCTAGGACCGGCGGTCCCACTTACTCTGCGGGCATGGGGTTGGCCTATCCGAAGCTGGTGTCACCGTTGGATCTCGGCTTCACCCAATTGCGCAATCGGGTGGTGATGGGCTCCATGCACACCGGCCTGGAAGACCGCGCCGCCGACACCGCGAAACTGGCCGAGTATTTCGCCGAGCGAGCCCGCGGCGGCGTGGGGCTGATCATCACCGGCGGTTACGCACCAAACCGGACCGGCTGGCTGCTGCCGTTCGCGTCCCAGCTGGTGTCCTCGTCCGAGGCGCGGCGGCACCGCCGCATCACCCGCGCGGTGCACGAGGCCGACGGCAAGATCCTGTTGCAGATCCTGCACGCCGGACGCTATGCCTACCACCCCTTTTCGGTCAGTGCCTCGTCGATCAAGGCCCCGATCAACCCGTTTACGCCGCGACGACTCCGTAATGTTCAAGGCACCATCGACGATTTCGTCCGGTGCGCACTACTGGCCCGCGAGGCCGGCTACGACGGCGTCGAGATCATGGGCAGCGAAGGCTATCTGCTGAACCAGTTTTTGGCGCCGCGCACCAACAAGCGCACCGACGCGTGGGGTGGCACGCCGGAAAGGCGCCGACGCTTCCCGGTCGAGATCGTGCGCCGGGTCCGCAAAGCCGTCGGCTCCGATTTCATCATCAGCTACCGGATGTCGATGGCCGACTACGTCGAGGACGGCCAGAGTTGGGAGGAAATCGTCGCGCTGGCAACCGAAGTCGAGGCCGCCGGAGCGACGATCGTCAACTCCGGGTTCGGCTGGCACGAGGCGCGAGTGCCCACGATCGTCACCTCGGTGCCCAACAGCGCGTTCGTCGACATCAGCAGCGCAGTGGCTGAGCACATCTCGATCCCGGTCGTGGCATCCAACCGGATCACCATGCCGCAGCGCGCAGAACAGATCCTCACCGAGACACACGTGCAATTGATCTCGATGGCCCGGCCCCTGCTCAGTGATCCGGACTGGGTGCTCAAGGCCGCCGAGGAGCGCGCCGACGAGATCAACACGTGCATCGCCTGCAACCAGGCCTGTCTCGATCACGCCTTCGTGCATAAGAAGGTGTCCTGCCTGCTCAACCCGAGAGCCGGGCGGGAAACCTCGCTCGTGCTCAGCCCGACGCGCCGGGCCCGCTCGGTGGCCGTGGTCGGCGCCGGGCCGGCCGGGCTGTCCGCCGCAGTCAGCGCGGCCCAACGCGGGCACCGGGTGACGCTGTTCGAGGCCGGACCGGCAATCGGTGGCCAATTCGATCTGGCCAGACGGATTCCCGGGAAAGAGGAGTTCAACGAGACGATCCGCTACTACACGACGATGCTGGCCAAGCTCGAGGTCGACGTACGGCTCGGCGTGCGGGCCGGCGTCGACGATCTGACCGGATTCGATGACGTGGTGCTCGCCAGCGGGGTCACGCCGCGGCTGCCCGCCATCCCGGGCATCGACCATCCGAAGGTGCTCTCCTACGCCCAGGTCATCACCGGCGCACCGGTGGGACCGACGGTGGCGGTGATCGGCGCCGGCGGAATCGGTTTCGACGTGGGCGAATTCCTGACCACCAACGAGAGCCCGACGTTGAATCTCAAGGAATGGAAGGCCGAATGGGGCGCGGCCGATCCCCAGGAAGCCCGCGGAGCACTCACCACCGCGATGCCCGCGCCGGCCGTCCGCGAGGTGTACCTGCTCCAGCGCAGCAAAGGTCCGCAGGGCCGGAATCTGGGCAAGACCAGCGGTTGGGTTCATCGTGCTTCACTGAAAGCCAAAGGGGTGCACCAGCTTTCCGGAGTGAACTACGAGCTGATCGACGACGACGGCCTGCACATCAGTTTCGGGTCCGATCATCGCGATCGGCGCGTGTTGCCGGTGGACAACGTCGTGATCTGCGCCGGACAGGAATCCGTGCGCGATCTGGAAGACGGCTTGCGGCGCAACGGCATCGAGCCGCACGTCATCGGCGGCGCGGCATTGGCCGCCGAACTCGACGCCAAACGCGCCATCCGCCAAGGCACTGAACTCGCCGCCCGTCTCTGACCCAGCCCCGCCTTCCCAGCCCCGCCTCCAGGCACCGCGAGCGTGCGGGTCTGTCGGCCGACACGCCGTTGATTCCCAACGTTTTGCGCACGCTCGCGCCGTCGCGGTGTATTTTGACACCACCGACGATTCCGCGTGTGCGGGTCAGCCCTCGCCCCGCACCTGCCTTGGGGGGAGTCAGCGCATGGCAATCGAACAGTCGACCAAGCAGCCGATGATCGGCAAGGGCTGGGTTCAGGGCGTCGCCCTGGTGATGATCTTCGGATTCTTCGTCATGGGCCTACTGGCCTACCGCACCTACACCGCATCGATGCCGATGCCCGACAAGGTGGTCACCGAGTCGGGCCGAGTGCTGTTCACCGGCGACGAGATCACCCGGGGCCAAGAGCTTTACCAGGCGCGCGGATTGCACGAGTACGGCTCGGTGGTCGGCCACGGCGCCTATCTGGGCCCCGATTACACCGCCGATTACCTACGGCGGGCCACCGATGACGTGGCCGCACAATTAAAAGCGGGCGGCATGGGCGACACCCACGACGCCGTCGTCACCGAATTCCGCACCAACCGCTACAACCCGGACACCCGCACCCTGGTGTTCACCGATCGGCAGGCCGTGGCGTTCGACCGGATCACCCGGCACTACGCGGACTTTTTCGGCGAGAACTCGACGAAATACGGTCTGCTGCCCCGGCTCATCACCGATCCGGCCGAAATCCATGATCTGACCGCGTTCTTCGCCTGGACCGCGTGGGCATCGGCCGCCGAACGGCCCGGCCACAATTACAGCTACACCAACAACTGGCCCAGCGAACCACGCGTCGACAACGGGCCCACCGCCCAGCTCATTGTGTGGTCGACGCTGTCGCTGATCATGTTGCTCGGCGGGACAGGCATCATGTTCGCCGTCTACGGGCGGTGGAGCCAGAAGATCGGCTGGCACAGCGCGGAAGCACCCACGCTGTCGTTCCGTCAGCCCGGCGAGGTATCGCTGACTCCGGCACAGCGCTCGACCATCTGGTTCTTCGCGATCGTGTCGGTGCTGTTCCTCGCCCAAGCCCTGCTCGGCGGCGCCGTTCAGCACTACCGGGCCGACCTGTCGAACTTCTTCGGCCTGGACCTGGCCGCGATCCTGCCCTACAACCTGGCCCGCACCTGGCATCTGCAACTGGCCCTGTTCTGGACCGCCGCGGCGTTCCTGGCCGGGGGAATCTTCTTGACCCCGTTCATCTCCCGTCGTGAACCGCGCCGGCAGCACTGGTTGTCGTACGGTCTGCTCGGCGCCGTCGTGGTCGTGGTCGTCGGCTCACTGATCTCCGAGGCGCTGTCCATCTACGGGATCATCCCGTCGGGCACGCTGTTCTCCCAGCAATGGGAGTATCTGGACCTGCCGCGGCTGTGGCAGATCCTGCTGATCGTCGGCATGTTCCTGTGGATCGCGATCATCTGGCGCGGCATGCGGGCCCGTCTCAAAGACGAATCGAAGCTGAACATGCCGTGGGTGTTCTTCTTCTCGGGCTTGGCGATCCCGATGTTCTACGCCGTGGGGCTGCTCGCCGGCAGCGACACCCACCTGACCGTGGCCGACTTCTGGCGGTTCTGGGTCGTGCACCTGTGGGTGGAGGACTTCCTCGAACTGTTCACCACGGTGATGGTGGCCTACATCTTCGTGATGCTCGGCGTCGTGAGCCAACGCATCGCACTCGGCGTGATCTTCCTCGACGTGATCCTGTACTCGGCCGGCGGCGTCATCGGCACCATGCACCACCTGTATTTCTCCGGAACCCCGGTCGAGCACATGGCACTCGGCGCGTTCTTCTCCGCGGCCGAGGTGATCCCGTTGACGTTCCTGACCGTCGAGGCCTGGGCATTCCTGCAACTGGGATCGCGGCAGACCACCGGCGACTCCAAACCGTTCCCGCACCGGTGGGCGGTGATGTTCCTGGTGGCGGTGGGCTTCTGGAATTTCGTCGGGGCCGGCATCTTCGGCTTCCTGATCAACCTGCCGATCGTGTCGTACTACCAGATCGGCACCGCGCTGACCGCCAATCACGGCCACGCCGCCATGATGGGCGTCTACGGCATGCTCGCCGTCGGGTTGGCCATGTTCGCCTTCCGGTATGTCATCCCCGCGGACAAATGGCCTGAGAAGTGGGCCCGAGTATCGTTCTGGGGCCTCAACATCGGGTTGGCATGGATGGTGTTCGCCAGCCTGTTGCCGCTTGGCGTGCTGCAGCTGTATCACTCGGTCAACGAGGGCTACTTCGAGGCGCGGTCGCTGGGCTACATCGCGCAACCCGGTAACTCGGTGCTGGAATGGCTGCGCTTCCCCGGCGACGTCATCTTCATCATCGGCGGAGTGCTGCCCTTCGTCTGGATCGCGTGGCAGGCACTGCGGCACTTCAAGTCCGGTCCCACCACCGACGAGATCCCCGAGAATCCGCTGTACACCGAGGTGAGCCCGACCCCCGCCACGGAGTCGTCATGACTCCTCCGACCACCGCGGCATGGCTCATGGCGGGGTACGCCCTGGCATTGGTTGCCGTGGCCTGGGGGTTCGACCTGATGGCACGACGAGCTTCGATGCGCGCAGCCCGATGGCGCACCGGCAATTTCACCTACCACGCCGATCACGATGCCTGGTTGTGTCCGCAGGACCAGTGGTTGTGGCCGACGTCGTTCGACCCGGGCAATCGGGTGATGCGCTATCGGGCGAAACCCTCGGTGTGCAATGCCTGTCCGGTGAAGCCCACCTGCACCAGCTCCGAGCAGGGACGCGAGATGACGCGGGAGATCGACCCCTGGCCATACTCCGAGGCCGGGCAATTCCACCGCGGGATTGCCTGTGCGATTGCGGGTTTGGCGCTGGTCATGCTGGTGGCGATGCTGATCGGCCAGCACGGCGCCGGTGACGTGGTGGTGCTGACGGTGACGGCGCTGATCGTCGTCGGCGCCGCGGTGCCGCTTGCCCGTCATCTCTGGGCGAGCCCGGCCAACGCCCCTGACCACCTGCCCCACCGCACCGGTGAACAGGACATCACAGCCGTCAGCGCCGATCGCTACTCCACCCAGTGGGGCGGCGGCTGGTCTGACCGGAAGGAGATTCCATGACCGCATTGTGGCTCTTCCTCGTCGCGGCAGGTCTGATCGTGGTGGGAGTGCTGGTCGTCACGTCGGTGAAAGTGCTGCGCGAGTACGAGCGTGGTGTGGTCTTCCGTATGGGCCGCGCCCGCCCGCTGTACGGCCCGGGCCTGGTGGTGCTGCTGCCGTTGGCCGACCGGATGGTGCGCGTCGATCAACGCGTGGTCACGCTGACCATCCCGCCGCAAGAGGTCATCACCCGTGACAATGTGCCGGCACGGGTCAACGCCGTGGTGATGTTCCAGGTCACCGATCCGCTGAAAGCCATTCTGGCCGTGGAGAACTACGCGGTGGCCACCTCCCAGATCGCCCAGACCACGCTGCGGTCACTGCTCGGCCGTGCCGATCTCGATACCCTGCTCGCGCATCGCGAGGACCTCAACGTCGACCTGCGGGCCATCATCGAAACCCAGAGCGCGCGGTGGGGTGTCGAGGTGCGAGTCGTCGAGATCAAGGATGTCGAGATCCCCGAGTCGATGCAGCGCGCCATGGCCCGCGAGGCCGAGGCCGAGCGCGAACGCCGGGCCAAGGTGATCAACGCGCGCGGTGAACTGCAGGCCTCAGACGAGTTGCGGCAGGCCGCCGAAACCCTGTCCAAGAATCCGGCGTCACTCCAGCTCAGATACCTGCAGACCCTGCTCGAACTCGGCGCTGACCAGAATTCGACGGTGGTGTTCCCACTGCCGGTCGACATCATCACGCCGTTCCTGAAGAACCCGGCCCTGGGCGACGCACTCGCCAACGGGCTGGCCAGACATCAGGATTGAGCACTACCGCTCACTGCGCGTGTCGATGACCTGCTGGGCCACGTCGATCAGCTTGGTGTTGCTGTCCTGCGACAGCCGCCTCAACATCTCGAAGGCCTGCACATCGTCGACGTGGTAGCGCTCCATGATGATTCCCTTGGCCTGGCCGATGCGATCACGCGTCGACAACGCCGAGGTCAGCTGTTCGGTGTGCCTGCTGGCCAACAGAGCCGCAGCGGCGTGCGCAGCCAGAACCGTGCCGACGGTCTCGGCTTCGGTGTCCCACACCCTGGGCTGGAACCCGAACAGGTTCAGCGCCCCCGCGGTCTTTTCCGCGGTATAGAGCTTGTACGACATTCCGCTGAGCACGCCGATCTCCACGGCGGCCTTCGAATAGCTCGGCCAGCGCGTTTCTTCGCGGAAATCGTCGGTGCACACCACCAGGTCGTCGAGCGCCGCCTGCACACACGGCCCCTCCTGGAACATCATCTGCAGTTCGTCGAGCTTGCTCGGCAGGTCGCTGGTACCCGCGATCGATTCGAATTTGCCACCGCCGCCGATGAGCAGGATGCCCGCGGTGTCCACCCCACGGATCAGTTCGGTCGCCGCTTCGGTGACATCGGCGAGAATCTGCTCGACCGTGCGCGGGGCCGCCACAGTGCGTGCAAGCTCTGCCATGCGGACGGCCAATTCGTGACGCGGTAGCTCTGTCATCGCCTTATGGTTCCCATTTACGTCCCCGACCACACGTTTATCGCGCGCGAGGACGGGCAACCGGGTCCAGTAGGTGACAGCAGCGGCCGGCCACTGCTGTCATCCAGGTCTCGTCGGTTCAGACATCGAGCCGACGGGGCCACCTTGGTCGGCCCGTCAAAAGTCCGTCATTGCTGCGGCGGCAGGCTGGCGACCAAGGGTGCGTCGGCGTCCACGGGCCCCAGCTTGGCCGCCCCGCCAGGTGAGCCCAGCGGCGCGTCCCGGCCGGGCAGCGTCTCCGCGAAGAACGCCGCGTTGTCGTCCTGGTAGGGCACCAGGTCGTCGGGCAGGTCGTCTTCGTAGTAGATGGCCTCCACCGGGCAGACCGGTTCACAGGCGCCGCAGTCCACGCATTCGTCGGGGTGGATATAGAGCGCTCGCGCGCCCTCGTAGATGCAGTCGACCGGGCATTCCTCGACGCATGCGCGATCCATGACATCTACACATGGCTTGCCGATTACGTACGTCATGGCCCATAGTTTATCCAAGAACAGTTTGTAAAAACTGGTGGAGGCGCACATGAGCCCGATGACCAGAGCGGAGAACCGCCCGACGGCCACACTTGCCACGCTGACCGCCACGCGGCCCTTCCCGGCACGGATGGGACCCCCGGGCAACCTTGTCTACAAGCTGATCACCACCACCGATCACAAGCTGATCGGCATGATGTACATGGTCGCCTGCTACGTGTTCTTCTTCACCGGCGGACTGATGGCACTGTTCATGCGCTCCGAACTCGCCGAGCCAGGTCTGCAATTTCTGTCCAACGAGCAGTACAACCAACTGTTCACCATGCACGGCACGGTGATGCTGCTGTTCTATGCCACCCCGATCGTGTTCGGTTTCGCCAACCTCGTGCTCCCCCTGCAGATCGGCGCGCCGGATGTGGCCTTCCCGCGGCTCAACGCCCTGTCGTTCTGGCTGTTCGTCTTCGGTGCGCTGATCGCCCTCTCCGGCTTCATCACCCCAAGCGGCGCTGCCGATTTCGGTTGGACGGGCTATGCGCCGCTCAGCGAGGCCATCCACTCGCCGGGCGCCGGCGGCGATCTGTGGATCATGGGTCTGGCGGTGGCCGGTCTGGGCACAATCCTCGGGGCGGTCAACATGATCACCACCGTGGTCTGCATGCGCGCCCCAGGCATGGTGATGTTCCGGATGCCGATCTTCACGTGGAACATCCTGGTCACCAGCGTTTTGGTGTTGATGGTGTTCCCGCTGCTGACCGCAGCACTGTTCGGCCTGGCCGCTGACCGCCATCTCGGCGCCCACATCTATGACCCCGCCAACGGCGGAGCCATCCTCTGGCAGCACCTGTTCTGGTTCTTCGGCCATCCCGAGGTCTACGTCGTGGCGCTGCCGTTCTTCGGCATCGTCACCGAGATCATCCCGGTGTTTGCCCGCAAACCGCTGTTCGGCTACACCACCCTCGTGTATGCGACGATCAGCATCGCCGCCTTGTCGATGGCGGTGTGGGCACATCACATGTTCGCCACGGGAGCCGTTCTACTGCCGTTCTTTTCACTGATGTCCTACTTCATCGCGGTCCCGACCGGGATCAAGTTCTTCAATTGGATCGGCACCATGTGGAAGGGGCAGTTGACGTTTGAGACGCCGATGCTGTTCTCGGTGGGTTTCATGGTGACGTTCCTGCTCGGCGGGCTATCGGGTGTGATGCTGGCCAGCCCCCCGATCGATTTCCACGTCACCGACACGTACTTCCTCATCGCGCACTTCCACTATGTGCTGTTCGGCACGATCGTGTTCGCCTCGTTCGGCGGGGTGTACTTCTGGTTCCCGAAGATGACCGGACGACTGCTCGACGAACGTCTCGGAAAGGTGCATTTCTGGTTGACGTTCATCGGTTTTCACACCACATTCCTGGTGCAGCATTGGCTGGGAAACGAAGGCATGCCGCGCCGCTACGCCGACTATCTGTCCAGCGACGGCTTCACCACCCTCAATGTGGTGTCCAGCATCGGCGCGTTCATCCTCGGCGTTTCGATGTTGCCGTTCGTGTGGAACGTGTTCAAGAGCTGGCGCTACGGTGAGCCGGTCGTCGTCGACGACCCGTGGGGCTACGGCAACTCCTTGGAGTGGGCCACCAGCTGCCCACCGCCACGGCACAACTTCACCGAACTGCCCCGCATCCGTTCCGAGCGGCCGGCTTTCGAGCTGCACTACCCGCATATGGTGAAACGGATGCGAGCCGAGTCACACATCGGTCGACATTGAGCCAACGAGCCCGCGTGCCCGCCAGGTCAGGCCTGCTTGAGCGCCTCGATGTCGAGGGTGATGGTCACCTTGTCGCCGACGACGGCACCGCCGGTCTCCAACGGCATGTCGATGTCGATGCCGAAATCCTTGCGGTTCAACACAACAGAGGCCTCGAACCCGGCGACGGCGCCGTGTCCCATGCCGGGGTTCACGCCGTTGTACTGGAGTTTGAGCGATACCGGTTTGGTCACGCCCTTGAGGGTGAAGTCGCCGTCGACGATGTAGTCGTCGCCGTCGGGACGCACGCCGGTCGAGACAAAAGTCGCGGTGGGATGGTTCTCGACGTCGAAGAAGTCGGCGGAGTGCACGTGTGCGTCACGTTGCTCGTTGCGGGTGTTGACGGAGTTGACGTCGATGGTGGCGCTGACGGATGCAGTCCCGTCGTCGGCGACGGTGATCGCGCCGCTGAACGACTCGAAACTGCCGCGGACCTTGCTCACCATCAGGTGGCGCACCGAAAAGTTGATCGACGAATGCACGGGGTCGATGGTCCAGGTGCCTGCGGTCAGGTCGGTGGCTACTGCTGCGGTCATGATGCCTCCTTGGTTGTGCGGCGCGGTCGTTCCGGCGCCCTCGTCTACCAATAAGCGGACCATGGTCCGATTTAATTCCCGCAGCGTTGCCCGCGCACGCCCACGCTCGACGAGTGCGACGAAAACGCCGACAAAATACGGCGTGGCGGGCAGCAGACACGCACGCTCGCGGGGCAAGGGGGACCCCGCGGGGTGGGGTCAGGCAGCCAGAGGTGAGTAATCGGTGGTGCGTTGACGGGCGGGGCGGCCGATGCCTTCGGCGATCGCGACCAGCTCGGCCACGGTCTTGGCCGAGCCGTTCTCCGAGCCGGCCATCCGCGAGATGGTCTCCTCCATCAACGTCCCGCCCAGATCGTTGGCACCGCCGCGCAGCATCACCTGGGTGCGCTCGACGCCGAGCTTGACCCACGACGTCTGGATGTGAGAGATCCTGCCGTGCAACATGATCCGAGCCAGCGCATGCACGGCCCGGTTGTCGCGGTGGGTCGGGCCCGGCCGCGCCCCACCGGCCAGATACAGCGGTGAGGACTGGTGCACGAACGGCAGCGGGACAAACTCGGTGAACCCGCCCGTGCGGTCCTGGATCGAACGCAGCACGTTGAGATGTCCGACCCAGTGTTTGGGGGTGTCGACGTGGCCGTACATCATCGTCGACGACGATCGCAGCCCCACCTCGTGCGCGGTGGTCACCACGTTGATCCACTCCGAGGTCGGCAGCTTGCCCTTGGTGAGCACCCAGCGGACCTCGTCGTCGAGGATCTCGGCGGCCGTGCCGGGAATGGTGTCCAGGCCCGCCTCTCGCAGCGAGGTCAGCCACTCCCGCACCGACAGCCCGCTGCGGGTCACGCCGTTGGCGATCTCCATCGGCGAGAAGGCGTGCACGTGCATCGACGGCACCCGGGCCTTGACCGCGCGCACCAGATCGGCATAACCGGTGACCGGCAGCTCTGGGTCGATGCCGCCCTGCATGCACACCTCGGTCGCCCCGGCGACGTGTGCCTCCCAGGCTCGGTCTGCGACCTCGTCGGTGGACAGCGAATAGGCGTCGGCGTCGCCTTTGCGTTGGGCGAACGCGCAGAACCGGCAACCGGTGTAGCAGATGTTGGTGAAGTTGATGTTGCGGTTGACGACGAACGTCACGTCATCGCCGACCACGTCGCGGCGCAGCGAATCAGCCAGCGCGGTAACGGCTTCCAATGCCGGCCCGTCCGCGGTAGCCAGCGCGAGGTACTCGTCGTCACTGCAGCCACCCGGATCACGCTCGGCGGATCGCAGGGCGGCCAGCACATCGGTGTCGATGCGTTCGGGGGCGCGGGCGGCCAGCTCGTGCACCTTGGCGCGGATCGACTCCCAATCGCCGAACGCGCTGTCGAGGTCACTGCGGGTCTCCGTGAGCCGGCCCTCGGAGTCGATCGCGGCATGCAGATCGATGCGGCCCAACGATTCGGAGGCCTCGTCGGGCTCCTGCCACGGCCGCCCCACCGGGTCGACGTCGAGGGCAAACCCGGTGTCGGGATCGGCCAGCGCATCGACATGCCCACGCACCCGCGGATCAATCCACGCCGCACCGGCCTGCACATACTGCGGTTGGGCGGTGAGCCGTTGCACCAGGTCATACCCGGCCTCGGCGGTGACGTCGGCCAGATCGTCCAGGGCCGGCCAGGGGCGTTCGGGGTTGACGTGATCGGGGGTCAGCGGGGACACCCCACCCCAGTCGTCGACCCCGGCGCCGATCAGCGCCAGGCATTCGTCACGGGACACCAGGTTCGGTGGGGCCTGGATCCGCATCTTGGGCCCGAGCACCAAGCGTGTCACCGCGATGGTCGCCAGGAAATCGTCGATCCCGGCATCCGGCGTCGAGGCCATCGCCGTGTGGTCCTTGGCCCGGAAGTTCTGCACGATGACTTCCTGCACATGACCGAACTCTTTGTGGGACTTGCGGATCGCGTGCATCGTCTCGGCACGTTCGGTCAGCGTCTCGCCGATGCCGACCAGCAGACCCGTGGTGAACGGAATCGACAACCGGCCGGCATCATCCAATGTGCGCAGGCGCACCGCCGGATCCTTGTCCGGGCTGCCGTAGTGCGCCTCGCCCTTGACCTCGAACAGGCGCCGCGACGTGGTCTCCAGCATCATGCCCATCGACGGTGCGACCGGCTTGAGGCGAGACAGCTCCGACCAGCTCATCACGCCGGGGTTCAGGTGCGGCAAGAGGCCGGTCTCCTCCAACACCCGAATCGCCATCGCCCGCACATAATCCAGCGTGGAGTCATAGCCACGCTCGTCGAGCCACTGCCGAGCCTCGTCCCAACGCGCCTCCGGCCGGTCCCCCAGGGTGAAAAGCGCCTCCTTGCAACCCAACTCCGCGCCGCGCCGGGCCACGTCGAGAATCTCGTCGGGCTCCATGTACATGCCCACGCCCTGCGCCCGCAGCTTTCCGGGCACGGTGACAAAGGTGCAGTAATGGCAGGTGTCGCGGCACAAATGCGTCACCGGGATGAACACCTTGCGCGAGTAGCTCACCGGCAACCGCCCCGCGGCGCCGCGGCGGCCGGCCGATTCCAAGCCGGCGTCACGCACCCGGGCCGCACTGGCGCACAGATCGGCCAGATCCTCACCACGGGCCGTCATCGCGATGGCGGCCTCGTCGACGTTGAGGGTCACGCCGTCGCGGGCGCGGCGCAGCACGCGCCGCAGGGCCCCTGATGTAGGCGCTGCAGACTTCGGTGGGACGGCCGGGGTGGGCAGATCGGCGCCGTGCTGGGGGTTCAGAGCCACTCCCGTGTAACCCCGTCGGTGTGCACAATCATCCACGCGTCTCACATTCTGAAACCAATGCGCCCGCCATATCGGCCACAGTAGACCCAGGCCATCAGGCGAGTGCGGGGCCCTTCCGGGACACAGACTCTAAAGGAGCAACGAACAGGTTGGCGACCAAGTAAGTTGTTTCCATCGGGAAGGGGAGCCGAGGGGAGCCGCGATGCCCATATCCGTCCGTTCGTATCTGGTTGCGGGAGCCGCCGCGGCCACCGCGACAGCCATTGCTGTGACCCCGATTCACGTCGCTCCGGCCGATATCGCCGTCCCCGCTCACCCCACCTCCACGCAGCCCCAGCTGTCTCAAGCCATGATCGATCTGCTCGCCGCGGCGAGCCGGATGACCGCCGCGGTCACGCCCAAGCCGTCCTCCGGCGGTGCCCCGGCGTTGAGCGTGGCCCCGGCTGCCGCGACGACGGCACCGGTTACCCCACAGCCCACCGCGATTGCCATCGCGCCCAATCTGGCCAACACGATCGATCAGCTGTACGGGGATATCGAGCCGTGGGTTCAGTACGGCTTCGAGGTGGCGGCCTCCATCCTCGGCTGGGTCCCATGGGTCGGCTGGGTCGCAGGCGGCCTGCTCATGGATGGCTACACATTCGGTGAGTCCCTCGTCGCCAGTGGCGTCTACAACTTCACCGACTGGCTGCGCGGTGACGGCGGGATCGTGACCAACCTCGCCGACTTCGGCGCCGATGCCGTCCTGGCTGTCGCGTGGCTGGGCCTGGATGTGGTGAACACGTTCATTCCGCTCCCGCCGATCCCGTTGCCTCCGCGCCCGCCGTTGCAAGGGCCGTTCCTGGCCAGCACCCTGGCCGCACCGGCGACCACGCTGGCGGGAGCGATCCAGAATCCGCTCGCCTCCCTCACCGACGCGCTCACCAAGGCCGGTGAGGACTTCGCCACCGCGATCAAGAATCTTCCTGGCCGGCTGGCCGAGGGCACCACCGCAGCCGATGAGAATCCGGTCGTCCAAGCCGTCGGGAACGCCGTCGAGGGCACCGAGGAAGCTTCGAAGAAGCTCGCGACCGGCGTGGCCGACACCATCAAGGCCGTTTCCGGCTACGCCGATGCGCAATTCGAACAGGCCACCGACGCCGTGAAGCTCAAGACCGCACAGAAGCACGGCGCCGCCGTCGTGCCAGATGTCGTCAGCCAGTCTCTGCGCGGCGCCGGGCCGGACGCAGCCGTCGACAACACCCAGTCCGAATCGGACACCGTCGTCACAGAGATCGAGCAGACGGGGCCGGACACGCGGCGAGCCCACGTGGTGCGCTCCGGGCGCGATGGTCTCCGCGGCGCCGTCGGCAACACCGCGGCGGACGTGAAAAAGGCCACCGACAGCGTGCGTTCGGCGTTCAAGGCTGCCCGCGACAGGTCGGGCGCGCACCGGGCCGACAGGACCGACACCAACGCGAAGAAGGCCACGTCGGAGCGCGGCAAGTCCAAGACCGCCGGCGGCAAGAAGTCCGGCGACAACAAGTAAGTCAGCGGCGGTGACGCCGGCGCAGCATCGCCACCGCCGGCAAGGCACCGACCACGATGAATATCAGTGAGCTGTAGGCCATCAGCCCGCGACCGGCGAAGATCAGGTCTTCCCCGGGGCCGCCGAATGTCATCAAAACGACGGTGGCCAGCCAGGTCCACAGCGGCAGTGCCGCGATTCGCATGGAATCGGTCCAGTGCATGGCCGCCCACACCAGCGCGGCGTTGAGTGCACCGGAGGCCAGTGCACTAACCGGAAACGGGATCGAGCCGACGTATGACGGCAGCAGTAATGCACCTACGACGGCGGAAATGACGCCGTCAACCGCGAGCAGTGCCAGGACGATGCGACCCAGCACGAGGTCTGAGGGCGGAGTCAGGTCGGAATGCTGTCGAGCAGACCAACCAGCGAACCCACCACCCACTGGAAGTTGTCCGCACGGTCCTGCCAGTGCTGCAGGTTCGGATCCAGATCGGGGTCCATGAATGTCCCTTCGACGCCTCTGATTCAGGAGGAGCTTACCGCGTCCGGTTTCGTCCATTCCAGGTTCAGTCCGGCCAGCAGGTCGGTTTCCCAGCCCTGACCGTTCCGCTCCCCCGCCTCGCCCGAAACAAGCACGTAGTGCTCCTCACCGAGGATCGGCAGGGCGAGTTTGTTGGACAGAGCGAAAGCCTCACCCGTAGTGGCGACGGTGACCTGCGTGGCGTGCGCGCGCATCGCGGCCACCTTGGCCGGCAGCTGCGCGGTGACGTCAACGACGGCGTCGATCCGGTCGTCCGGGTAACCGAACGGAACATCGCCGACGTCGATCCGAATCCAGTCCTCGGGCACATCGTGCAGACCTGTGAGTCCGGCCCGCATGGCCGTGCTGGCCATGACCGTCCAGTAGAACTTCGGAACGGACCAGCCGCTTTCGGCAGCCGCCGCGACCGCCGCCGTGGTGACGCGATGGGCTTGTTTGTGGTCGGGGTGTCCGTAACCGCCGTCGGGGTCGTAGGTGACGACGACGTGCGGACGCAGCTCTTCGATGATCGTCACGAGTTCACCGACGGCCTCGTCCATGTCGGCATCGATGAAACGACGGTGTTTGCGCCCCGGCGTACCTTCCATACCGGAGTCACGCCAGTGGCCCGGGCCGCCGAGGAATCGTGGCGCTTCGAGGCCGAGTGCGCCCAGCGCCTTGGTGAGCTCGCTGATCCGGTACCCGCCGAGTTGGTCGGCGTGGTCGACGGCCAATTGCGCGTACTGGTCGCCGATCACCTCACCCTCTTCCCCGAGGGTGCAGGTCACCACCTGCACATCGGCGCCCAGGGCGGCGTAATGCGCGATTGTGCCGCCGGTGGTGAGGGTTTCGTCATCCGGGTGAGCGTGGACAAAAAGCAGGCGTGGCGCTTCGTTGGGCATCGTGAAGAACGATAGTCGCGTATCGGCGGCCGCCGCGGGACCGGGCGGAAGCCACAACGAAATCCGTATTTTTTGTACCTGACCGACGCTGCCAGTTAGTTGCTGATGCAAGCGCTGGCGGAGGCGACTCGCCCCGGCATCGCAAGTGCTCTGCGTCGCATCGCCAGGTCCGTTGTTTTACACGTCACACCCTTATGTCTAATGTGCTCGCGCTAACTGTCGAGCCGGCGAGACGCTCCCATTACCGCTGGGTAACCTGATCGCACCTATTCGCGGGCCGTTCGCTGGCAAATTGTTGTCAGCTTCAGTCATGTATTTGCTACACAGCCCATCCAGGGCGCCCACATATCGATACTTGCGGTATCGCAACAATGTGGTATGTCGATGTAAAATCCCGGCTACCTGCGGTACAGCCGGTTGTTTCGCGACGTTTGCCGAGCAGTACGACCGTTCTGGTAAGCAAGGAAAAAGTTTCAAGTCTTTGCAGACAACTGAACTTACTTTCGGGTAACTTCTGCGCCGCCCTAGTTACGCTCCCGTAAGGAGATTCAATGCAACTCGCTGCTCGGTCGTACTTGGCCGCGGGGGTGGCACTCGTCGGTGCCAGCGCCATCGCAGTCAGCCCCATGGCGCCGCCTGCGCCAGACGTCCACCTTCCGGCGATTCAGGTGTCATCGGCCTCGGTAGCGCTGTCCGCCCAGGCCAATCCCCTCGAATTGTGGGCCGAGGTCATCGGAGCAGCCTTCGAGAACATCGACGGCCTGGGCCAGCAGATAGCCGCCGACCCGGCCCCGATTCTCACGCAGATCATCGCCAACCAGCTGCACACCGTGAATGTGCTGAACGGGGCGGCGCAAACAACGATCAACGGACTCAAAGAAGCCTTGGGAACTGAGGGGTGGGCCAGCTTTACCAACGCGTTCAAGGACTCCCTCGATCTGATCGCTGCCGGCGATTTCGAGAACGGCCTGGGCGGCGTGGTATCGAGCCTCGTGCTGCTGGCCCTGCCGCTCCAAACAGGAATCGGCCAGGCGTGGCCGGCGATCGCCCAGCCCTTCGTCAACCTGGGCCAGTTCGTCGCCAAGGTGAACGACAATGTGCCTGCGCTGCTGGCCAACGGACTCCTGACTCCGTTGATGGCCACCGCCGCCGCCACCGGCCACAGCATCGACAGCATCGTCAGCGCGGCGAAGTCCGCCGACTTGGCAGAGTTCGCCACGGCGCTGCTCAATACGCCAGCCACAGTCACTGGCGCCTTCCTCAACGGATACGACGTCGCAGGCTCTCACTCCGCCGGCTTCCTCACGGCCGCAGAAGGATGGCTACCCGGCGGCGCGGTCGCCACGATGATCAAGACACTGTCCAACATCGCCGACTCGATCAAGACACCCGGCGCGGACCGCGGCAACCTCTTCCGCAATCTTCCGGGCCTGACGGCTACGCCCGAGGCGGCTGCGGTGAACACGACCCTGGTCGCCGCCCCCACCGCAGTGACGCTTGATGTGGCACCGGCCAAGGCTCTGACGGCCCGCGTCGCTGACGCACCCGCCGCAGCGATCACCACCGAATCGAAGCCGGCCGCCGCCCAGGCCGAGAAGGCGGAGTCTGCCCCGATCGCTAAGGCCGACGCCACTTCTGACACCGACGCCGCCGCCGAGGGCGACACCGCCGACGATGCCACGACGGGCGTCACCAAGCTGTCGACTAAGGCATCGCCTAAGGCCGTCAAGGCACAGACGAAGGCGACCTCCGCCAAGGCCGTTGGGGACCAGGTGAAGTCGGCGGTCAAGAAGTTGACCAGTGGACTGAAGAAGGACAAGATCACCAAGAAGGCCACGGAGAAGAAGGCTTCGTCGAGCGCCTCCGCCAAGGGCTCCGACGACAAGTAACCACACGCGCCACCCGCAGGCCCCTCCGCAAGCGCGGAGGGGCCTGCGCTTCTTCGGAAGATCTCAGCCGCGACTCAGGTTTGGGCGGCATCGGAACGCTGCCGGCTCCCATCGAGGCAAAATGGCAACTCACGACATTTGCTTGCTCAGACAATCACCTGGCGAAGTCGCAGTCATGGATGACGGCAGGATCAGCGCTGGTTTGCCACCGCCATCCCCGATGCACCCCTAAATTCCTTGCGCGCCTAGCTATTTCACGTTGCGTACGACTCGATTAGCCGGTCGGCGATCGCCAGATTTCGGTTTTCAAAATCTATGAATTTGTAAACTTACTCTCAGGTAGCTTCTCGCCCGTCGGGGATTGCATCTATCTGGAGGAGAAGCCATGCAAGCCGCAGCCCATCCCTATCTCGCCGCCGGTGTCGCGCTGGTCGGGGCCGGCGCCATTGCCATGAGTCCGGTGGCGCCACCGATGCCGGACATCTCCGTTCCGGCCATCACCTCGGCTCAGGTGAACCTGTCGGCAGCGGCCGACCCCATCGAGGCCTACGCGCAACTGTTCTCGAACACCATCGCCAACGTGTCTACCCTCATCGACACCGAGATCACCGACCCGGCACCGGTACTGTTGCAGGTCATCTCGAACCAACTCGCCACCGCCAGTTCGCTCTTCGAAGGACTTCAGGGAGCCGGCGAGGGACTTGCGGCCATCCTCGACCCGGCCAATCCGGTCGGGATCCCGGCCCAATTGCAGCTTGCCGTGTCAGATTTGTTGGCCGGCAACATCAACGGCGCGGTGGCGAATGCCTGGAGTGCACTTCTCAGTCCCGTGTTGAACGCGGCGCTACCGCTACTGGAGCCGATCACCGCGGCCATCAGGCAGCCGATACAGAACTTGCTCAATGTGGTGGACACCCAACTTGCCATCCTCTATCCGGTGCTGGGGGCGATCAACGTCGGCTACGTGACGGTCACCGCCGCGGGCAATGTCGGGCAGGACATCCTCGACTCGATCCGGACGGCCGATCCGATCGGTGCCGTCAACGCGCTGCTCAGCGGCCCCGCCGTCATCACCGACGCGCTGCTCAACGGCGACGCGTTCGGCGGCGGTGTGCTCGGTCCGGGTCTCGGTCTGTTGTCGACCCTGCGGCAAGCCCGCGACATGATCGCCGCCGCGATCACTCCCCCCGCCGCCGACGCGACCGTGCGGTCGACAGCCAAACTGGTCACCCTCGACGTCGCCCCGGCAGTCGCAAAGACCATCCCGGCCGCCGAAACCGGCGGCGCCCTATCGCAATCCGCAGCCGACAGCGAGGCGGTCAGCAAGGCGTCCGGGGCCTCCGAGGACTCCGAGGCGCCCGCGACCCCGACGGCCGACGAGACGGGAGAGGCGAAGCAGAGCCTCGAAACTGAACCGGGCAAAACCGCAACCATGATGAACAAGCGCGTGAAGATGGTCACCGGAGTACGCGAAGGCATTCAGGGCACCGTCAAGGGGATGACCAAAGGGTTGAAGAACGCTGCCGAAGGGTTGACCGGCAAGTCCGGTAAGACGGACAAGGCGGGCAAGGCGGACAAGAGCCGGACGACGAAGTCACGGTCGTCGGCCAAGACCTCCAGCTCCCGCTCCGGCGACGCGGCCTGATTCACGACCGGTTCAGCGGGCCTCGACGGATCGATTCCGCGGGGCCCGCTGAGCTGTCATCTGGTCTTGGTCCAGTCGCCGGCATCACCGACGATGCCGACGGGTACAGCGCCGGTCAGGCTCACGTTCTGCACGCTGGGGCCGGCCGCGACGATCGTGGTGTCCTGCAGGATCGGCAATACCGTCGACATGTTCCACAGCCGTGGCTCGACAGCCTGGATGACCTCGGCGATGTTTTCCGAACCCTCCAGTGCGGCATCGATTTTCGGCTGCATGCTGCGATCGCAGATGCCGGTGATGTTGCTCGGCGCCTGCACCAGGGCATCGGAATCAGGGGCCGGCGCCGGTTGGGTCGGCGTCGGGGTGGTAGTCGGTGTGGCGGGCGCAGCACTGGTGGTCGGCTTGGAAGTCGGCGACGGTGGCACCCCGGGCACCGCGGTCGAGACCGCTGTCGCCTCCAGGGCCCGGCAGCCGTAGCGCGACGCAAGGCTGGTCGCCAGATCCCCTCCGGCCTGACGCCAGCCGACGACGGCGTCCACCCGGTTGTTGGTCAGCGCCTCGCCATACAGCGCAACGGGATCGAGGGCCAGCACCGAGGCGTCGATACCGACGTTGCGCAGTTGGTCGGCGGCGGTGTTGGCCACCGCTATCGAGGTCGGATCATTGGATGCCACCCCCAGGACCAAAGACAAGACCGCACCGTCCTTGGTGATGCGCTGCCTCTCGTTGGCCGGTTCGGCCGGCGCGCCAGGCGCCGGCGGCTCAGCCGGCTCCACCTGGTAACCCGAGGCGCGCAACAGATCCAGTGCGGCCTCCCGCGACATCGCCGGAGGCGCCGTCGGCACGTAGCCCGGATCCGACGGGGAGCGCACCTGGGCCTGCGCCAAGGTCACGGTGTTGTCGTCCCCCGCACCCACCGAGGCCAGCAGGTCGACGTCGATCAGACCCAGGATGGCCTTCCGCACCTGGACTTCCGCCAAGGCGGGCTGCTGGCCGCGCAACGTCAGCTGCATCACCCGCGGGGTGACGATCCGCGCGGTACGGACATCGGGGATGGCACTCAGCTGCGCGAAAGTAGCTGCGCCACCGTGGACTTGGGCCACCTGGGTATCGCCGTTGCGGATCGAGTCGGCCAGTGCGGCCGGTGCGCCGCCCCGGCGGAACAACACCAGATCCGGCTTGGCCGGCACACTCCAGTACCGGTCGTTGCGGGCGAGCAGGATCTCGTCGCGCTGTGGGTCGATACTTTCCACCCGGAACTGTCCGCCGGTGACGGGCAGCGCCCGGGCCAGCCCGGCACCGAAGCCACCGGGAATGTCCTTGACGATGTGGGCCGGCAGGATGTCATTGAACAGCTCGCGCCAGGCCGGATAGGGCTGAGAGAAGGTCACCACGGCCTGTTTGCCGCCCTCGACCGATTGCACGCCGGTGATCAGGTCGTACCCGGCCGGATCGACAACGCCTGGCTGGCTGACCATTTGACGCCACAGATACCAGTAATCGTCGGCAGCGATCGGCGCGTTGTCGGTCCACTGCGCCTCGGGACGGATCTTGTAGGTGACGGTGAACGGATTCTCGCTCGTCACTTCAGCCGATTCGAGCAGGGTGGGATCGAGTTCCCAGCGCGAACCGGTCGGGGACTTCGGGTCGGGCACCGGGCGGAAGGAACTTGGCAGCACCATCGAGGCCACCGCGGCGTTCACCGGGGACTGATCGGACAGCAGGTGCGGGTTGAACCCCGGCCCGATCGAATCGATGGCCATGATGATCTGCGTCGCCTTCATCGGCGGCGGCGGCGTGACCTCACTGGTCTCGGTGCTCTGCGGGGCCGGTGGCGGGCTCACCGTGCAACCGCTGAACAGGAGCGCCGGCACCGATACGAGCGCCCCGATCGTCAGATGGGCGCGGCGGCGGGGGGTCGGCACGCCAATCAGGGTATCGACCGGCTCAAGCCACCCGTGCCGCGCACCGACAGTCCGTCCCGATCTCTCGATCCGCAAAATGGTGGCCAGCATGCATCGCGCGTGTGAACGCGCTGCGCAAAATCGCCCGACACATCACCATGGATTCACTTTGACCGCCCGGGACTGGACCGGTGCGAAACCTTCCCCGAGGTTGCTGTGCATCAGCACAGGGCGCCCCGAGCGGGCCTATGGCTCGACACCGCAAACATCCGCAAAGAGCGATCAACCCGCTTCAGGTGGCGGCGATGCCGGCGCACCCTCCTCATCGATGCAGATATTTCCAGCAGATTTAACGGGGCATTGCCGAGCCGTGCTGACCGGCGAATCACGCCCCACACGAAGTTTCCGCGTACCCCTTGTTCTCCAGCTAAACCGATGACACCGGGGTCCACGCCTTTCCGTTGCATGACGCAACTTGCCAGACGACCTGAACAACCGGACGGTGCTTCTGTATGCAAAATCTTTAATTTTCCTGAGAAATTCTCAGGTTGACACTATCGTCAGCTCCGTCAGCTTCGGACCAGAGCAATCCGAGCAACCAAACCACCAGGGGGACGCACTATGCACGTCGGCGTGAAGCACTCGATGACAGCAGCAACAGCGTTACTCGCGGCAGGCGCGATTACCATAGGCCCGGCCGTCGGACCGGGCAGCGCGCAGGCCCCGGATGCGCTGCGAGCCGCGCATGTTGCGGACATCAACCTCATGGCGACACCGGATCCGATCGCGGCGCTCGAGGGTTTCACCGAATCGGGTCTGCGCCTCGTCCAAGGCATCGCTCAGCTGCCAGTGGCCGCCATCGCCGCTGCCCTCGCCATCGCCGACGGCGACCCACAGGCCTTCTACAACTCGATCCGTCAAGTCATCGACGCCCCGCTATGGGCCATCGATCCCGCCCTGGGCATCAACCAAACGTCACTCACCGGCAAGGGCCTGGCGGCGCTGTTCCCCGACCAGGCCGACGATATCCAGAGCTTCCGCAACGACGTGCTGTGGGCTGCGACCGAAAATTTCCGATCATCGATCGCCGACCTCATCGGGGTCGCGGACACCGACGCTCCCCTTGACGTGATCACCCCGCTCGCCGGTTTCGCTGCGGGCGCCCTCGACTCCGGGTATCGACTGGTGGAAGGCCTCGCGCTGGCCCCGTTCGGACCGCTCAAGGCGATCGTCGACATCGCCGGCGGCATGGAGCCCAACCTCGCGGTCTACAACATGCTCGACAGTTTCATCAGCGCACCACTGTGGGTGGCCGACTCGTTCATGGGCACCGGCCCGACCCAACAGGCCATCCCCATCGGGCTGAAGGCGCTGTTGCCCAACCGGGCCGACGGTATCCAGGACTTCCGGGACGACGTGTTGTGGAAGGCGACGAACTCTGTCCGTGAAGTCGTCCGCGAGGCGCTCGGGGTGGACCCGAGTGCGAATCCGAACAATCCGCCAAACCTCTCGGTCACCAGCAAGGTGAACGAACCTCCCGCGCAGAAGACGTTCGTCAGCCTCGATGTCGAAACGGCACCGCCGGCGTCGGAAGACATCACGAAACAGGACGTCACGACGGAGAAGGTGGAGGTCAAGAAGCCCGCGATCGAGAAGGCGATACCGCTGGTGAAGACGCGGAGTCAGCTTCGCGAGAGCCTCAACTTCAGCACGCACCAGGCCCGAACCGCGGTGTCCGCGGGCTCGGACACGTCGACAACGACCAAGCCCGAGACCAATCTCCAAACGACCGTCGATCAGCTCAAGGAGAAGTTCGGCTTCAAGGGCGGCAATGACAGCCCGGCCCCGGGCAAAGCCACCACCGCCGACGACTCAACCGGTGCCGCCGCCACGAACGACGGCGCCGACAAGAAGACCGACTCCAAGAGCGACGCGGCCTGAGAACTGGTGCGCCAGTAGCGATATCGCGGGGATTATCGCTACTGGCGCATCACAAAATGCCCGAGAAAACTATCCGCGCGCCTTGGCCCGCGCCTTAGCCCGGGCCCGCAGCGAGGCGGTCAGCTCCACCTTGCGCACGCGGACGACCTCGGGGGTGACCTCGACGCACTCGTCCTCGGCGCAGAACTCCATGGCCTGCTCCAGGCCCAATTCCAGTGGCCGGGCCAGGGTTTCCATGACGTCGGCGGTCGAGGACCGCATGTTGGTCAGCTTCTTCTCGCGGGTGATGTTGATGTCGAGATCCTCGGCCCGCGGGTTGATCCCGACGACCTGGCCCTCATAGGTGTCCTGGCCGGGTTCGACGAAGAACTGTCCACGGTCGGCGAGTTGGATCATCGCGAACGGGGTGATCGACCCGGAGCGGTCCGAAACCAGCGAGCCGGTGTGGCGCGCCCGGATCTCCCCGGCCCACGGCCGGTAGCCCTCGAACACCGCGTTGGCGATACCCGTGCCGCGGGTCTCGGTCAGGAAGTCGGTGCGGAAGCCGATCAGCCCGCGGCTGGGCACCACGAAGTCCATCCGGACCCAGCCGGCGGCGTGGTTGGTCATCTGTTCCATCCGGCCCTTGCGGTTGGCCATCAGCTGGGTGATGGCGCCGACGAACTCCTCGGGGCAGTCGATGGTCAGCTCTTCGAACGGCTCGTGCAGCTTGCCGTCGATGTTCTTGGTGACCACCTGCGGCTTGCCGACGGTCAGCTCGAAGCCCTCGCGGCGCATCTGCTCGACGAGGATGGCCAGCGCCAGCTCGCCACGGCCCTGGACCTCCCAGGCGTCGGGGCGGCCGATGTCGACGATCCGGATGGACACGTTGCCGACGAGCTCGGCGTCGAGGCGGTTCTTGACCATGCGGGCGGTCAGCTTGTGGCCCGACACCCGGCCGGCCAGCGGCGAGGTGTTGGTGCCGATGGTGACCGAGATGGCCGGCTCGTCGACGGTGATGCGTGGCAGCGCGTGGGAGTTGTCGGGATCGGCCAGGGTGTCGCCGATCATGATCTCGGGGATACCTGCCACGGCGACGATATCGCCGGCGACGGCTTCCTCGGTGGGGTTGCGGTCGACGCCCTCGGTGGCCAGCAGCTCGGTGATTTTTGCGTTGGTGATCACCGGCGAGCCGTCGACCTCACGCATCCAGGCCACCTGCTGGCCCTTCTTGATCTTGCCGTTGTAGATGCGGATCAGCGCCAGACGACCGAGGAAGGCCGACGCGTCGAGGTTGGTGACGAGCGCCTGCAGCGGGGCCTCCGGATCGCCCGACGGCGGCGGGATGTGCTCCATCAGCACGTCGAACAACGGGTCGAGGTTCTCGCCGTCGGGGTTCTCACCGTTGGCGGGCTGGGTCGTGGACGCGATGCCGGCGCGGCCCGACGCGTACAGCGTGGGCAGGTCCAGCGCCTTCTCGGCCGCGGCCTGGGCTTCGTCGTCCAGATCGGAGGCGACGTCGAGCAGCAGGTCGTGGCTTTCCTCGACCACCTCGGCGATCCGCGCGTCGGGCCGGTCGGTCTTGTTGACCACCAGGATCACCGGAAGGTGCGCGGCCAGCGCCTTGCGCAGCACGAACCGGGTCTGTGGCAGCGGGCCTTCGGAGGCGTCCACCAGCAGCACCACACCGTCGACCATGGACAGGCCGCGTTCCACCTCGCCACCGAAGTCGGCGTGGCCGGGGGTGTCGATGACGTTGATCACCGTCATGGTGCCGTCGGGGTGGTGGCGATGTACTGCGGTGTTCTTCGCCAGGATGGTGATGCCTTTTTCTTTCTCCAGGTCACCGGAGTCCATCAGGCGTTCCACGGCGTCGTCGCCGCGGTGCGTCAACGCACCCGACTGCCGCAACATCGCGTCGACTAGGGTCGTCTTACCGTGGTCGACGTGTGCGACGATGGCGACGTTTCTGAAACTGGGCCGTGAATCCACCCTGCGATTCTCGCAGGTAGGCCGGTCGATCACGAAAACGAGAGAGCACCGTCACGTTTGTGCGCACGCGAGGAGCAATAAACTGAAGGCCGCCAAGCTCGCCGCGTTGAAGCCCAAGAAGAAGTGCTGTCGCAGCAAACCGCGCTGCAAACGGTGCCCCGTGGTGCTGCACAAAGTAGCCAAGGCCGAACGCCATGGCCTGCACGGTATAGAGCTGGAAAAGGTCTTCAAGCGGGCGCGAAAGGCATGACGAAGGCATAGCTTTCGCGAGTACCGTTTCAGGTATCCGTCACGTTGCGATGGGCGTGCTTGGAGGTACCAGTCATGACGGTTTACGAAGCGCTCACAGTCGCTTTGATCATGGTGCTCGCCGCGGGGACAACGGTGGCGATCTATGTGGGCATGGCCAACTGGATCGGCGCCTGTTACATGGTCCGGTGCAGCGAGTGTCACCACCTCACCTTCGCGTCGGCCAACCGGCCGCAGGCGTCGTGCGCGCACTGCCGCCACCCGATGTTGCTGCACCCGCTGTATGCGACGCAGCATCCGGGTCACTCGGTGCGGGTGGTCGGCGACCGGCTGCGCTACTGATCCCCGGCGGCGGTCTGGTCGCCCTGGTAGTGCGGCACGCCGCGACTGCGGAACTGACGGCCGGTCACCTTCTCGGTGCGGATGCGGATGAAGTGGTCGCGTCGACCGTCCACCCACGGCTGCACGAACGTGCCGGCCACCTCCACCATCTCGTCCACATCGCTGATCGTCTCGGCATGCCCGACGACCGTCACGCTCCAACCGGTATGTAGATCGGCGTCGAGTTCGTCGGCCTGGAAGGCGACCACCTGATGGTCGGTGGCGGCAACCAGCTTGGGCCCCCCGGCCACGCGGATCACCACGTCGTCGTGCCAGAGCCGAAAGTTGACCGGCTGCACCGCAGGCAATGCGTCCTCGGTGAACACCAACCGGCCAACCCGCACCCGCTCCAGCAGATCCAGGCACTGCCTGCGAGTCAGAACGTCGAGTTCGGATCCTTTGGTCACGATGGTCAAACTCCTTCGACGAGCAGCAGGGTCCCTACCGGGGTGGAGCGAAAGTGGCCGGTGCTGATGGCGGTCAACCGCTCGATCGCCCGGGCGATGCCGTCGGCGAGTTCGTCGACATCGGGAGCTGCGTCGTAATCCCCGATGACGCCGAACACCAACCGATCGGCATAGCTCATGATCGCAATACCGGTGCGCAGATGCAGCGCCAACGGCGGAATCGGCAACAACCGCACCACCTCACGTCCCATCACCCGCAACGTGATCCGAGGGCCGGCCACGTTGGTCGCCAGGGTAACCACACCGCGCTGAGGCAAACGGGTGAGCAGGCGCACCGTCCACGCCGTCAACGGAAATGGAATCGCCTTCGCCGCGGACACCAACAGGTTTCCAGCCTGGCGCTGACCGCTGCCCTTGGCCCGGGTCAACCGATCGTGCACGCTGCGCAGCTGGGCGACCGGATCCTCCTGCTCCACCGGCAGGTACGGCAGCATCACCGACACCCGGTTGTCCAGCGCGTCGCCGGCACCTGATGCCTCGGCCGCCCGCACCGACACCGGGACGAGAGTGCGCAAGCTGTTTCGGCGTGGGCGCTCCCCGCGGCGGATCAGCATGGTGCGGAAGCTGTCGGTGATGGCGGCCAGGGCCACGTCGTTGACCGTGACGTCGAACCGCTTGCGCACCTTGTCGATGTCGTCCATCGGCAGTTCGACCGTGGCGTAGCGGCGCATGGTGGTGATCGGACCGGTCAACGACGAGGCGGCCGCGGGCCGCAGCAGCCCCTCGGCGAGATCGAGCGCACCGTGCACGGCCTGTACCGCCGCGCCGGGCAACGCCATGGTGGTGCGCAGGGCGCCGGTGAACCATTCGACGGGGTCGAGACCGGACCGGTTCGGCGCCTCGGCGCGCTCGGCCGGCTCGGCCGGCTCGGCCGGCTCGGCCCAGTTCTCTTGCTCGTCACAGAGCTGGCTGAGCAACCGGGTGGCGGCGACGCCGTCGGCGACACAGTGGTGCACCTTCATCAGGATGGCCCACCGGTTGTGCTGCAGACCGTCGATGATCCAGCACTCCCACAGCGGCCGATCCCGGTCCAGACGACGTTCCATGATGTCGGCGGCGAGCCTGCGCAACGCCGCCTCGTCACCGGGCCGCGGCAACGCGGCACGCCGAATATGGTGGCCCGCATCGAAATTCGGGTCGTCAGCCCATCGCGGCGCGGCGAGGTCCAGTGGCTGGGTGCGCAGCACCTGGCACAACCGCGGCACCGCCGTCGCGCGGTCGGTCAGTGCGGCAACGACGGTGTCGGCGTCGGGCATCGGGCCGGCGAGCACCGCGATGGCGCCCATGGCCAGGCTGGCATGTGGGTCGGAATCCTCGGCTTCCAAGAACCCGGCGTCAAGTGCGGTCAACTGGTCCATACGACCATCGTCTGCCTGTCGCGACGGGCTTGGACAGGGCCAAAAGTCCTCTGCTGGTCACCAACCACGTCGGTGAGGCTGGGATCCGACGAGCTCGCCACGTCCGGCCGCGTCGCGACTGCGGTAGACGATGTAGGGCCGGAACAGGTAGCCGATCGGCGCGCTGAACACGTGGACCAGCCGGGTGAACGGCCACAGGCAGAACAGCACGAGCGCGATCATCACATGGATGTGGAAGTACACCGGCGCCTGGGCCATCAGGTCGCCGCGCGGCTGCAGGATCCAGATCGAGCGGAACCACGGCGAAACGGTTTGGCGGTAGTCGTGTTCAGCGCCCTCGGGAGTGGCCCCGATCGCCGTGCAGGCGAACCCGGCCACCATCGCGGCCACCAGGACCAGGTACATCGTCTTGTCGTTGACCGTGGTGGCCATGAAGACGGGACCGGTGGTGCGGCGGCGGTAGATGAGCAGTGCGATACCGACCAGGGCCGCGATGCCGGCGATGCCGCCCAGGATCACCGCCTGCAGGTGGTACACGTGGTCGCTGATCACCAGATCCATCCACGATTCGGGGATGAACAACCCTATGACGTGTCCGACGAATACCACGAGCATGCCGAAGTGGAACATCGGGCTGGCGATCCGCAGCAGCCGCGACTCGTACAGCTGCGAGGAGCGCGTGGTCCAGCCGAATTTGTCGTAGCGGTACCGCCACCACGTGCCGACCGCGACCACGGCCAGCGTCACATATGGCACGACATCCCAGAAGATCTCCCAGCCTGACATCAGTGCACCTCCTGCGCCCGGCGGGGCGGAACGGTCAACTGGAATGGCTGCAGGCCAACGGATTCCGCCGGCGGACCGGACATCATGAGACGCGAGACGTCATCTCCCGAGGCCGGCGACGGCAGCGTGGCGTCCACCGCTGCGACGACGGGCGCATAGGGTGAGTGCGACTCGGCCAACGCGCGGGCCACCACCCCGATGGGCACCCGGTATTTGGCGAGCAATCGCCGGCCCGCTTCCGGGTCCACGGTGGCGGCGAACTCCAGCACCACCGGAAGATGGTCGGGGGCTTCACCTTTCGGTATCGCGACACCGGCGGCGCGGTAGGCCTGGGTGAACTCGACCATGTCGGCGCCGCGGTTGCGGGTGTCCCCGGACGTCCAGTAGGTCAACAGCATCGTGCACCGCTTCTGCAGGTCGAAGGTCTCGACATATTCCTGTGCCAACTCCATCTGGGGCCGAAGGCTCAGTCCGGCAACGGTTTCGCCGAGGAGCACTCGTGGCGCTCCGGTGAGGTGATCTAGCAGGCGCGTCGCGGCCTGCAGCCGCTCGGCATGGTTGTCGTCCGGGTAGGCGAGCATCAGCGACGCGGCCTGCCATACCAGGCGGTCCTGCAGGGTGTGCTCGGATCGGGTCCTACGCTTTTTCACTGGCCCTCCAGATCAATCCTGCGGGAACATGCCCGAAGGCACTCCCCTGCCGTCCCAGTTGAGCAGGTTGACCCGCGATGGTCGGTCGGCATTGGCCGCCATGCCCCCGGTGGTCTGGCGGTGCTGCAGCGCGTGGAAGGTCTCCACCGCCACGGGCACCGGCCCGCCGCTGGCCTCACCGAACGGGCCCGATTCGTACATACCCGGGCCACCTTCGAAGGACAGCGAGCATCCGGGTTCCTCGGCCCCGGGTATCGCCTCGGCACTGTAGGCGGTCGGGATGACGTAGCGCTCTTCATATTTCGCCAGTGCCAGCAGCCGGTACATCTCGTAGATCTGTTCCTCGGTCATGCCGACGGCCGCCGGGATGTGCGGTTGGGTGTCGCGGCCGAGATTGATGTCGCGCATGTACGACCGCATCGCGGCGAGCCGGCGCAGCACTCCCTCGACGACGGCGGTGTCCCCGGCGGTGAACAGCCCGGCCAGGTACTCGATCGGGATGCGCAGTGCTTCCAGCGCCCCGAACAGATTGCCGACGTCCTCCCCGTCGTGCCCGTCGCGGCTGACCGCGTCGACGACCGGCGACAGCGGCGGGATGTACCACACCATCGGAACCGTCCGGAATTCCGGATGTAGCGGCAGCGCAACGCCGTAGGTGTGGATCAGCTTGTACACCGGGGAGCGTTGCGCGGCCTCGATCCACTCGTCGGAAATACCTTCGGCCCGTGCCCCGGCGATCACCTCGGGGTCGGTCGGGTCGAGCAGGATCTGCCGTTGCGCCTCGTAGAGGTCCTTGTCATCCGGTACCGAGGCCGCGTCCAGCACCCGGTCGACGTCGTAGAGCACCAGCCCCAGGTAGCGCAACCGGCCCACGCAGGTCTCCGAGCACACCGTCGGCAATCCGACCTCGATGCGCGGATAGCACAGCGTGCACTTCTCGGCCTTACCGGTCTTGTGGTTGAAATAGACCTTCTTGTAAGGGCATCCGGACACACACATGCGCCAGCCCCGGCAGCGGTCCTGATCCACCAGGACGATGCCGTCCTCCGACCGCTTGTACATCGCCCCGGACGGGCAGGACGCGACGCACGACGGGTTCAGGCAGTGCTCGCAGATCCGCGGCAGGTAGAACATGAAGGTCTGCTCGAGTTCGAGCTTGATCTGTTCGCTGACCTGTTTGAGGATCGGATCGCCGGGGACGATCTCCGGCGAACCGGCCAGATCGTCATCCCAGTTGGCCGACCACGACACCTTCATGGGCTTACCGGTGATCAGGCTGCGCGGCGGCGCGGTCGGGATGTGCTCGCCGAGCGGTGCCGAGGTCAGGTTCTCGTAGTCGTAGGTCCAGGGCTCGTAGTAATCCTCGATCGAGGGCAGCTTCGGGTTGGCGAAGATCCTGGCCAGTTTGGCCAGCCGGCCGCCGTCGCGGAGCCGCAGCCGGCCGCGCCGGTCCAACTTCCACCCCCCGCGCCACTTTTCCTGATCCTCATAGGTGCGTGGATAGCCTTGTCCGGGCCGGGTTTCGACGTTGTTGAACCAGACGTACTCGGTACCGGCCCGGTTGGTCCAGGCCTGCTTGCAGGTCACCGAACAGGTCTGGCACCCGATGCACTTGTCGAGGTTCATCACCATCGCCATCTGGGCCATGACCTTCACTGGTACTTCACCTCCTGTGAGCGGCGGCGGACCACCGTCACTTCATCACGTTGATTTCCGGTGGGGCCCAGATAGTTCCAGGCGAACGAATGCTGGGCATACCCGCCGGCGAGATGGCTGGGCTTGACCAACAGCCGGGTCAACGAATTGTGGATGCCGCCACGGGTTCCGGTGGTTTCGCTCAACGGCACGTCGATGGTGCGTTCCTGGGCGTGGTAGACGTACACCACGCCCTCGGGCATCCGGTGGCTCACCACCGCACGGCACACCAGCACCCCGTTGCGGTTGACCGCCTCGATCCAATCGTTGTCCTTCACCTCGATCTTCGCGGCGTCCAGTGGGCTCATCCACATCGTCGGGCCGCCGCGGGACAGCGACAGCATGAACAGGTTGTCCTGGTATTCCGAGTGGATCGACCACTTGGAATGCGGGGTCAGATAGCGGACCGTCAGTCCGATACCGTCACGGCCGAGCTTGGATTCGCCGAACAGCCGCGCCATGTCCAGCGGGGGACGGTAGATCGGCAGCTGCTCGCCGAGCTCCTCCAGCCAGTCGTGATCGACATAGAAGTGCATGCGGCCGGTGAGGGTGTGGAACGGCTTGAGCTCCTCGATGTTCACCGTGAACGGGGCGTAGCGCCGGCCGCCGGTCTCACTTCCCGACCACTCCGGGCTGGTGATCACCGGCACCGGCCGAGCCTGGGTGTCGGCGTAGGTGATCCGGCGTTCCTCGTTGCCGACGGCCAGATGGATGAGTTTGCGTCCGGTGCGCCGCTCGAGTTCGCGGAACCCCTCGACGGCCAGCCGGCCGTTCGACGTGCCCGACAGGGCCAGGATCACATCGGCCATGCGTTCGGCCGTGGTAACCGCCGGACGCCCTTGTGCCGCACCGGAGTCCATGACCCCGAACTTCGCGGCGAGTTCGGCGACCTCCTGGTCGGGATGCGTGGTGACGCCCTTGGTGGTCAAGCCGAGCGTGTCGACCAACGGTCCCAGCGCCGACCACTTCTGGGCAATCGCGGTGTAGTCGCGCTCCACCACCACCAACGGACCCATGGTCTTGCCCGGCACCGGTGTCTCCCCGGTGGTCCGCCAATCATGTTCGGTGCCACCCGGGTACGCCATCGCCCCCGGCGTGTCGTGCTGCAACGTCCCCATCACCACATCGGTGCGGGTGCCCAGGTGCCGGGCGGCCAACGTGCTGAAGGTCCGGGCAATCGCGCCGAACGCGTCGAAGTCCGAACGGGTTTCCCAAGGCGGGTCCACGGCCGGGCTGAACGCGTGTACGTAGGGGTGCATGTCGGTGCTCGACAGGTCGGCCTTCTCGTACCAGGTCGCCGCCGGCAACACCACGTCCGAGAGCAGCGTCGTCGAGGTCATGCGGAAGTCGATCGACATCAGCAGATCGAGCTTGCCTTCGGGGATCTCCTCGGTCCAGGCCACGTCGTTGGGCCGCAGGTCTGGACCGGTGGGCTCGGCCTGCACATTGGAGGTCGTGCCCAGCAGATGGCGCAGGAAGTACTCGTTGCCCTTGCTCGAGGAGCCCAGCAGGTTGGCCCGCCACACGTTGAGCACCCGCGGCCAGTTGGCCGGATTGTCCGGATCGGTGACCGCGAATTTGAGCCCACCACTGGCCAATTGCTCGGCCACATAGTCCGGCACTTCCTTTCCGGCGGCCTTGGCCTCGTCGACCACGTCCAGGCTCGAGCGGTCGAACTGCGGATAGAACGGCGTCCACCCCATGGCCACCGCCGAACTCAACACGTCCATGGTGTGCTTGTCGCGGAACCGGCCGCGGCCCACCGGGCTCGACAACGCGTCGGCACGGTAGCCGTCATAGCGCCACTGATCGGTGTGCACATACCAGTACGACGTCCCGGCCATCTGCCGCGGCGGACGCGACCAGTCGGTGCCCATCGCCATCGCCGCCCACCCCGTCACCGGACGGCACTTCTCCTGACCCACGTAATGCGCCCAGCCGCCACCGTTGCGGCCCATCGACCCGGTGAGCAGCAGCAGCGCGAGCACCGCGCGGTAGGTCGCGTCACCGTGGAACCACTGGCAGATGCCGGCCCCCATGATGATCATCGAGCGGCCGCCGGATTCCTCGGCGTTGCGGGCGAATTCACGGGCCACCCGGATGGCCTGGGCCGCCGACACCCCGGTGATCGGTTCCTGCCAGGCCGGCGTGTAGGGCCGGGTGGCGTCGTCGTACCCTCCTGGCCAGTCGCCGGGCAGGCCGGGGCGGTGCACGCCGTACTGGGCCAACATCAGGTCGAACACCGTGCACACCAGATGGTCCCCGACCCGACGCACCGGCACACCACGGCGCAGCGTCGCGCCGCTGCCGTCGACGGTGTCGAAGCGGGGCAGCGTGATCTCGGCGGTTTCGAAGAGGTCGCCCAGGACAGTCAACGCCGGAGACAGGTTCTCCAGATCCAGATTCCACTTGCCCAGGCCGTCGTTGCCGTAGCGGAATCCGAGCGAGCCCTGCGGTACCGCGACACTGTCGCTGGCGCCGTCGAGCAGCACCGGCTTGAATGCGGCGTTCTCCTGCTCGGCGATCTCCCCGCCGAGATCGGCAGCAGTGAGGTTCTTTCCGGGAACCAGCGCGCCGTCGCGCTCCTCGAGCTTGACCAGGAACGGTAGATCGGTGAACTGGCGGACGTAGTCGACGAAGTATGGAACCCGTTTCTGCACAAAGCATTCGTCGAGGATGACGTGGCCCATCGCCATTGCGAGTGCCCCGTCGGTGCCGGCCGCACACGGCATCCACTCGTCGGCGAACTTGGTGTTGTCGGCGTAATCGGGGCTGACCGTGACCACCTTGGTGCCGCGGTAACGGACCTCGGCCATCCAGTGCGCGTCAGGCGTACGGGTGACCGGAACGTTGGAGCCCCACATCATCAGATAGGCCGCGTCCCACCAGTCCCCGGATTCGGGCACGTCGGTCTGATCGCCGAACACCTGCGGGGAGGCCACCGGCAGATCGGCGTACCAGTCGTAGAACGACGTCATCACCCCGCCGAGGAGCTCGATGAACCGCGAGCCCGCCGCGAAGGACACCATCGACATCGCCGGGATCGGCGAGAACCCGGCCACCCGGTCGGGGCCATAGGTTTTGATGGTGTGCACGTGCGCGGCGGCGATCATCTCGGTGGCCTCGGCCCACGTCACCCGGACCAGACCGCCCTTGCCGCGGGCCTGGTGATAGCGCTTGCGCCGCGCCGGATCGGCCTGTATGTCGGCCCAGGCCAACACCGGATCCTTCAGTCGGGCCTTGGCTTCGCGGTACATCTCCACCAGCACGCCACGCGCATAGGGATACCGCACCCGCGTCGGCGAGTACGTGTACCACGAGAACGCCGCGCCGCGCGGGCAGCCGCGCGGCTCGTACTCGGGGCGGTCGGGCCCGACCGACGGATAGTCGGTCTCCTGGGTTTCCCAGGTGATGATCCCGTCCTTGACGTAGATCTTCCACGAGCACGATCCGGTGCAGTTGACGCCGTGGGTGGAGCGCACCACCTTGTCGTGACTCCACCGGTCGCGGTAGAACACATCCCCTTCCCGCCCGCCGGTTCGGGTGACCGTGCGCAGGTCCCCGGAGAACTCACCGGCGGTGAAGAACCGTCCACTGCGTTCGAGCAATTCCTCGATCGATCCGCCGATGTGCGGCTTCGTCATCGATACGCCTCCTCGGGCTGCGCCGGCTCCCGGGCATGCAGTCGCAGCGCGGTATAACCGAACGCCACCAACGCCGTTGCCACCAGCAGCACAAGCCCTACCGTGTAGTCGTTTTCAATCGGATCGTAGGACGCCCCCATCACCAATGGTGGGAAGTAACCGCCCAAACCGCCCGCTGCCGCGACAATCCCGGTCACCGAGCCGACTTCCTTCGCCGGTGACCGCCGGGCCACCCAGGCGAAGACCCCGCCGGTGCCGATGCCAAGGAAGATCGCCAGCCCGATGAAGGTCGACGCCGACCATACATCGGGCGGCGGCTGGAACATCGCCACGAACGCCAGCACCGCCGTACCCGCAAAAGAGGTCAGCACCACGTATTTGGGGGCGATCCGGTCCGACAGCGCGCCGCCGACGGGGCGGGCGAGCACCGCGGCCAACGCGAATCCGGCTGTGCGGGAGCCCGCTTCGACCGAGGAGAACTCGTAGATGGTCTTGATGTAGGTCGGCAGGTAATTGCTGAACGCCACGAACCCGCCGAACACCACGGCGTAGAGGAACGACATCTCCCACGTGACAGGCAGTTTCAGGGCTGATTTGAGCTTCGGCAGCACCGGGTCGGTGTTCGGCTGGAACACCGGCGAGTTCCGCATCGCGACCAGGCACAGCACCGCCGTGAGCGCCAGGGCGACCGCGATGATCAGGTGGGTGGTGAACAACCCGAACCATCGGACGAACCTCGGGGTGAAAAACGCCGACAACGCAGTGCCGACCATCCCCATGCCGAATACGCCCGTGGCATAACCGCGGCGGCTTGCCTCGTACCAGTTGTTGGCGAACGGGATGCCGACGGCGAAGATGGTGCCCGCGATGCCGAGGAAGAACCCACAGATCAGTAGCAGCGGATAGGACTTGGCCTCACCGGCCGCCCCGACCGCCAGCACCGGCACGATCGAGGCCAGCGTCACCGCGAGGAACATCGTGCGACCGCCGAACCTGTCGGTCAGCGAGCCGATGACGATGCGACCGAGCGATCCGACCAGAATCGGCGTGGCCACGAGCATCGAGGCCTGCGTACTGCTGAGCCTCATGTCACCGGCATAGGTGGTGGAGAGCGGGCCGATCATGTTCCAGGCCCAGAAATTGATGGCCGAGACCCAGGTGGCCAGCGCAAGATTCATGCCCTGGCCCCGGAGTGGCGTGGTAGCCGTGCTCACCACACCAACAAAACATCATCTTCGACGGGACTGCGTCATTTTGCCGGAAACGTTGCAAGCAGTTTCACAGAAATGTAATCCGCAACAACAACGTGCCGAAATTGTGCGGCAGGCTCCCTGCCTGCTGAAACAGCCGATATACCAACCCAATACACCGACCGGTTATACCGATCGCAGCACCTGCGCCAACTCGCCGAGCCAGGCCCGATCGGCCGGTACCCATGGCAGAGCATCGAGTTCGTCCACGCTCACCCACCGAAGGGCCCGGTGATCGTGTGGTTGCGGACTTCCCGCCGTCAGCGTGACCCGGTACGCGCGCAGGATCATTCCCGCGTGCAGTTCGACGTCGACCCCCAGACGTGCGCCGACGGCCACGTCGACACCGAGTTCTTCCTGCAGTTCCCGGGCCAGCGCGTCGGCGTCGCTCTCCCCCGCCGCCACTTTGCCACCGGGCAGCTCCCACAATCCGGCCAGCTCGGGCGGCCGCTGTCGTTGGGCGACCAACAGTCGGTCCGCCGAGAACAGCGCACCGGCCACGACGATCTGCTCACTCATCGCGCCCGACGGTATACCGTCGGGCATATGGCCGTGTTATCGAACGATCAGGTCGACGCCGCACTGCCCGATCTGCCGGGCTGGGAACGTGCGGAGGGCGCCCTGCGCAGATCCACCAAGTTCCCCACATTCCTCGACGGTATCGAGGCGGTGCGCCGCGTGGCCGAGTTCGCCGAACAGAAGGATCATCACCCCGATATCGACATCCGTTGGCGGACCGTCACATTCGCTTTGGTGACGCATTCCGCCGGTGGCATCACCGACAAGGACGTCCAGATGGCGCGGGAGATCAACCGGATTCTGTCCGACCAGCCCGAATAGTCGCGATCCACCCCAGCGTGGCCAGCGTCGCCACGATGTAGATCAGCCCGGCCCAGGCCAGATACCAGGGACGGCCGATCTCCCAGATCGTCGGCTGCGCGAAGCTGAGCAGCCACGGCACTCCGATCAGGGTCAGCGCCAACCAACCCCAGCCGAGGATTCGCGCACCGAGCCGGTCGGCCAACGGCCCGTGCAGCAACCAGATCATCAACGGGATCAACCACACCCAGTGGTGCGTCCACGAAATCGGGGAAAGCAGCAACCCGAACAGGCTCACGATCACGATCGCGCCGAGCCGGTCGGCACTGCCACCGACAGCCCGCCAGGCCAACACGGCCAGCACCGCGGTGACGGCGATGCCGAGAAGCACTGCCGGACCGTACCCGGCGTCATGGCCGAGGATGCGCGAAATGCCGCCCCGCCACGATTGATTGAACGACGTCCCGATCGGCCCGATCCGGCCGGCGTCACCGAGCAGTTCGGTGAAGTACCGGCGCGCCTGATCCCCTATCACCAATGCCGAAACCGCGATCGTCGCGAAGAACACCACCGCCGAGAACACCACGGTGGCCCACCGACGCGCCCCGAGGAAGTACAGCCCCGACACCGCCGGCGTCAGCTTGACCCCGGCGGCCACGCCCACCAGCAATCCCGACAACCACCAGCGGTTGCTGTAGACCGCGTAGAGCACGGCCAGCACCAGGACGACATTGACCTGGCCGTAGTCGAATGTGCTGCGCAGTGGTTCGGTCCAGATTCCGACAGCGGTCCACACCATCGCGACACGCCGGTCGTCCTGGCCCAACAGTCGCTGACTGATCCGCACCACGCCGTACAGCGCGGCGATGATGCCGAGCTGCCAGCAGAACGCCACGAGCCCGAAGGGCAGCAGATGCAGCGGATAGAACACCACCGCCGCGAACGGCGGATACGTGAAAGGCAATGGGAAATCGGGCGTCTGATCGGCGTAGACGTAGTCGTAGAGCGCACCGGGGCCGTCGAGCGTGGCGGCACCGCCGACGTAGACGTGGAGGTCGACGAAGTTGGCGCCGTTGGGCACCAGATACGTCCAGGCCAGGCGCGCCGCAATGCTGAGGACCAGCAACAGCGGGGCCAGACGGTAGAGCCGCGCGGTTGCCGAGACGTGGGTGGCCGGTTCGGTGTTAACGGTCACGACTTTAGCGACCCGCTCTGTGCCACCCGGCGCACCCGCCCGCCGGCCCGTCGCATCACGCGCCAGGCACTGCCCGATAACGAATTCAGACGGTGCCGTAACGGTTGAATAACCGCCACACGTGTCCCTTGAGTCACACCAGTAACTCGATAGTTTCGGGCTCAGACGTGCAAGCAACCGATTGGGAGAACCATGATCTTCACCTGGAAAACAGTTTCCACCAGCGTGATCGCGGCCGCCGGCGCAGTCCCGGTCGCGTTGGCGCTCAGCGCAACAGCGAACGCCGATCCGGTGGCCCCGGCCCCGGCGCCCGCACCGGGCCTGCCGATCGTCAACCAACTCGCCGGCGTACCGGCCGCCGCGCCGCAGCTGCTGCAGAATGTCGGCTCGGCGCTGTCGGGCACCCCTGCCCCCGCCCCGGCACCGGCCCCGATGGCCACCGCATCGGTGACGCTGCCGCAGACCGCGGCCACGGCGCCCACCGCAGCTTCGGCCAACGCACCCCTGGGGTCTCTGGTACCGGGCCTGCCCTCGGCCCCGGCCGTTCCGGCTGCCGCCCCGGCCGCCACGACGGCTCCGGCCAACGGCCTGGCCTCGCTGGTGCCCTCGGCCGAGGTGAAGATCCCGCAGGTTCCCGGCATGCCGCTGCCGCTGCCCCAGTCGGTGAACATCCCGGGTGACCTCGCGTCGCTGGTTCCGGTCGCGGCCCAGACGGCCTTGCCTGCCGGTGCCCCGGCCGTTGCGGCGGCTCCGGCGGTCGCAACGCCTGCGGCTGCTGCTGCCCCGGCGACCGCGCCGGGTGTCGCAGCGTTGGCTCCGCTGCTGACCGCCGGCCTGCCCTGATCCACCGAACTGGTCTGACCGCCCGAAACGATGGGAAAGCCATGTCATCGCGTATGTCACTGAAAACGCTGTTCGGCACCGCCGCGGCAATCGGGTCCACCACCCTGTTGCTGTTCGGCACTGCCGTAGCCAACGCCGATCCGGCACCGCTGCCGATCGACGCGCAACAGGCACCCGGATTGTCGGCGGTATCGGAGTTGAGCCCGATCATCCAACAGGCTGCGGCCGACCCCGCCGGTGCGGCTCAGCTGTTGATGGCTGCCGCTCAGGCGTTCGCGGCCAACAAGTCGGAACCGGCCGCGTCCAACAACATCGCCACGGCGGTCAACCAGTTCGCCTCCCAACCCGTCGCCGCGCCCGAGCACATCCCGGCCGCGGGCGCGGGTCTCGACGCGCACCTGCCTGCGGGCGTCGACCCGGTCCATGCGGCCGGGCCGGCCCCCGAGGCGCTGCCCGCGCCTGCCCCGGAAGCTGCCCCCGCACCGGCTCCCGCGCCGGAAGCGGCCCCCGCTCCTGAAGCGGCCCCGGCTCCCCCGGCACCGCCGGCCCCGGGGGCAGTCCCGGCCGCTGTCACGATCCCGGCGCCTGCGCCCGCGCCCGCACCGGCTCCCGCGCCGGCGGGCGCACCGAACTTCGGCCCGGACGCGCCGACGACGCAGGACTTCATGTACCCGTCGATCAGCAACGGGTGTCTGAAGGACGGCGGAAACGTTCTGGCGACGGCGATCTCAGTGGCGGGTCCGGCCACGATTCCGCTGCCGGGGCCGAAGGCCGGGCAGACCGCCTACGTGTTCACCGCCATCGGCACCCCGGGTCCGGCCGCCGAACAGAAGCTGCCGCTCAACGCCACGTGGGTGAACCTCACCACCGGCAAGTCCGGGAGCGTGACGCTGCAGCCGCGCTCGGACATCAACCCCGAAGGCCCGACCACGCTGACCGCCATCGCCGACACCGGCTCCGGCAGCATCATGTCGACGATCTTCGGGCAGGTCACCACGACCGAGAAGCAGTGCCAGTTCATGCCCACCATCGGATCCACGGTGGTGCCCTGACCACACCATATGAATGGGGAAACGAAATTCCCGGTCGCTGGCCTCATGGCCGGCGACCGGGAATTTTGTGTAGGGGCTGAAAGTCGGAGGCTCAGTAAGCCATGAAGAGAATCATCTCCCGGTCGTATTCGCGGCCGGGGTGCTGCTGGGCCAGGTGCGCCTGGGCCTTCTCGACAAGGTCGTCCTCGTCGGTACCGCTGATCGCTTCGCCACACGGGCAGTTCAAATGTGTCTTCGCCATATCCTCACTTTCGCATATGTGAGATAGATGTAGCCATGGACTTGTACGACGTCATGCGCACCACCGGAGCCGCGCGCCAGTTCACCGACGATCCGCTGCCCGACGACGTGCTGGAACGAATACTCGACAACGCCCGCTTCGCGCCCAGCGGCGGCAACCGCCAAGGCTCACGCGTGGTGGTGGTCCGTGACCGCGCCACCCGCGAGGCCCTCGCCGATCTCGGCGTCACCGGATCGCGTCGCTACATCGCGCAGCAACGCAACGGCGAAAGCCCGTGGAACCCGGTGCATCCCATGCGGGTATCGGATGCCGACGTCGCCGCGGTGAAGGTTCCGCGAGCCACCCACCTCGTCGACGCCGCGGTGGTCCTGGTGGTGTGCGTCGACTTGGGGGTCGTCGCGGCGTTCGACCAGGATCTCGACCGGATCGGCGTCGTCTCCGGGGCTTCGGTGTATCCGTTCGTGTGGAACATCCTGCTGGCCGCGCGCAACGAAGGTTACGGAGGTGTGCTCACCACCATGGCCGTGGCCGAAGAACCCAAGGTGAAGGCCCTGCTCGGCATACCCGGGGATTACGCGGTCGCCGCAGTGCTGCCACTCGGCAAACCCGTACGCCAACTCACCAAGCTCACACGCAAGTCCGTGGCCGAGATCGCCACCCGGGAACGGTTCGACGGGCCGGCGTTCTGACGCGTCGTCGACGGTGCATTCAGATCGCGAATCCGCGCCGAAACGCGATCTGAACGCACGCTCGGCGCGGTTAGGCTTTGGCCTGCTTGGCCATTTTCGCCGCGGCCTTCATTTCCTTCTTGTAGGCCCGCACCTTCTGCAACGATCCGGGATCGACCACATCGGCCACTGACATGAAGCTGCCTTCGTTGCCGTAATCACCCGCGGCCTCACGCCAGCCCGCCGGCGTCACGCCGTACTGCTTGCCCAACAGCGCCAAGAAGATCCGCGCCTTCTGATCACCGAACCCGGGTAGACGCTTGAGCCGGCGCAACACCTCTTTGCCGTCGGGATCGCCACCGGTCCACAAAGCCGTCACGTCACCGTCGTATTCGTCGACGATCGCACGCGCCAACTCCTGCACGCGCTTGCCCATCGATCCCGGAAACCGGTGTATCGCCGGGGTTTGGGACACCAGGGCGATGAACTCGTCCGGGTGGTAGTCGGCGATCTCGCGGGCGTCGACGGCACCGAGGCGGTCGGCGATCTTCTTGGGGCCGGCGAACGCCGTCTCCATCGGGATCTGCTGATCCAACAACATCCCCACCAACAGCGCGAACGGGTTGGCCTCCAGCAGGGCGTCGGCCTCCGGATCTTGGACTAGCTGCAGTTTTCCCACGTCGTCAGTCTAGGACCAGCCACGTTTTTGACGCCGGTGTCGGCCCAGTGTGGGAAAGTACTCGCGATAACCGGTGGTGTGCCCATAGGAGATGGACATGAGACGCGTCGTTGTACCGCTTTTTGCCGCGCTGGCTACGGCGCTTGCCTTGGCCGCGACAGCCAACGCGATCCCCGACCAGGGCACGCCGGAGTTCGACAACTACATGCAGGGCCTGGACCGCAACGGCTTCCACTTGAACCCCGACACCGCGTGGCGGGTCGCGCATCAGGCGTGCGTCGGGGGCATCCCGGGATACATCGGATTGGAACTGGCCGCCCAGGGCGTGTTCGGCCCCGGTTCGGAGCAGCGCGTGTACGACGTGGCCCGAAAGTACGCCTGCCCGGTTCAGTAGCGGCACCGCGCGGCGGCCAGTCGCCGGTTTAAGGTTGGCCGCACGATGTCCGGCGAAGTTGCACTCGCGCTGGCCCTGGCGCTGATCCTGGCGGCCGTCGCCGCCGTCGTCGTGGTGCGCACCCGCAGGGTCGTCGCCACCCCCACCGAGCGCGCAGTACATGCGGCCTTACACACCGCCGCGCAGGCCGCCCGCGCGTTACGGCAAGGCCTGGACACCGAATCCGCCACCACCGCGGCGCCGTACCTGCGTGAGCTCACCGGCACGGCGGGATTGGCTCTGTTCGACGACGATGCGGCCCTGCTGGCCCGCGATCACGCCGATGAGGCGATCTGGCATCCCGACATCGTCGAGGTCTGTGCCGACACCGCTCGCGAATCCATCAACGCCGGACGTCGGGTGCTGCGCACCGTGCGATCGACCGCGGTGGTGGCCCAGCCGCTGCTCACCGAGGGCGGCGAGGTGCTCGGCGCCCTCGTCGTGCTGGCACCGGCCAGTCCAGGCCCCGGCATGCTCGGTGCGGTCGGCGAGGTGGCCCGTTATGCCGCCAGCCAGATCGAGTTGGCCGAACTCGATGCATCCCGCGCCCGCCTGGACCGGGCCGAGGTGCTGGCGTTGCGGGCCCAGATCAGCCCGCACTTCATCTACAACGCGCTCAACACGATCGCGTCGTTCGTCCGCACCGACCCCGATCGGGCCCGTGAGCTGATCCTGGAATTCGCCGACTTCACCCGCTATTCGTTCCGCGCGGCAGGCCAATACACCACGCTGGCCGACGAGCTGCGCAACATCGACCGATACCTGATCTTGGAACGCGCCCGATTCGGCGCCAATCTGCTGGTGCGGCTGCGGGTGGCGCCCGAGGTACTCAACGTCGTGGTGCCGTTCCTGGCGCTGCAGCCCCTGGTCGAAAATGCCGTGCGGCACGGGCTGGCCGGACAGGGCGGCGGATCGGTGGAGATCATCGCGCGCGACGCGGGCACCGAATGCGTGATCACCGTGGAGGACGACGGCGTCGGCATGGATCCCGACGCGCTCCGTGCCGGCCCCGGCGATGCACTGGCCGATCGCACCGACGAATCCGCGCACGTCGGGCTGACGAATGTGGATCATCGGCTGCGCGCGGCTTTCGGCAACGACTACGGTCTGGTGGTCGAGACAGCGGTCGGTGCCGGCACCAAAGTGGTGATGCGTGTGCCGAAGTTCCGCTCGGGGATACGAGCCAGCGGAGGTGCACTCACATGACGAGCGCGAAACTGACCGTCCTGGCCGTCGACGACGAGGCCCCCGCCCTCGACGAGCTCGCCTACCTGTTGGGCCGACACCCCGACGTCGCCGACGTGTACACCGCATCCGACGCCACCTCGGCGCTGCGTGAACTCAATCAGCACGCCATCGACGCGGTGTTCCTCGATATCAACATGCCCGGCCTGTCGGGGATCGAATTGGCCGGGGTGCTGGCCAATTACGCGCACCGCCCGGCCGTGGTGTTCGTGACCGCCCACGAGGACAAAGCGGTGGCCGCCTTCGACGTCGGTGCCGTCGACTATCTGCTCAAGCCGATCCGGCAGAACCGGCTCGACGAGGCGGTGCGACGCGTGGCTGCCGGCACCGCAACCGCCCACGGCGGTGGGGCTGCGGCGCACGACGATCAGGACTGGAACGTCATCCCCGCCGAGCTCGGCGGTATCACCCATCTGGTGCCCCGCGACAGCATCGGCTGGGTCGAGGCCGAAGGCGACTACGCCCGGCTGCACTCGGCTACTGGTGCGCATCTGGTTCGAATACCGTTGAGCACCTTGGAAACCCGATGGCGCGATCATGGCTTCCAACGCATCCACCGCTCGTATCTGGTGTCTTTGCGGCAAGTGACCGGTCTGCGAAGCGCCGACGGCGCCGTACTGGTGCGGTTGCGCGCCAACGGGTCCTCACCCGCGGTCGAGTTACCGGTGAGCCGCCGACAGGCACGCGAACTGCGCGACCGGCTGGTCCGTGATCCGATGCGCTCACTGAAACCGGCGGGCACCGATGAGTGAGCGCCCCGGATCCTCTGGGCGGCCCGCGCGCGAGCGCGTGGTCCTCGCCCACCGCCGCGGCGCCCGCATGGTGCGCACCCGCGTCGAGGTCGCCGAGCAGACCCAGGTGGGCGACGCCCTGGTTCGCGGGCTGGTGCGCACCCAGCTGGGGCTCGCGCTGCGGCTCACCGCGGTGGTGGTGACGATCGTCGTTACGCTCGTACTCGTCAACGCCATGGTGCCGGATCTGGCCGCGCTCAGCGTGTTCGGGGTCCGGCTCAACTGGCTGATCCTGGCCGGACTGCTCTACCCGCTGCTGTACGGCGTGGGACGGATGTATGTCCGGCTGGCCGAGCAGGGCGAACGGGATTTCGTCCGGGTGGTCGACAGCGAACCATGACCGGCGCCCCGTTGACCGCCGCCGCACTCCTGTTCGCCGCGGTCGCCACCATCGTGATCGGTATGTACGGCGTCCGCCTGTCGCGCACCACGTCGGACTTCCTGGTCGCCTCCCGCAGCATCGGACCGCAGTGGAACGCCGCCGCGATTTCCGGTGAATATCTCTCGGCGGCTTCGTTTCTCGGGGTGGCCGGGCTGATCGCCAAATATGGCGCCGACGCGCTGTGGTACCCGGTCGGTTTCACCGCGGGATATCTGGGCCTGCTGTTGTTCGTGGCAGCGCCACTGCGCCGGTCGGGGGCCTACACCGTGCCGGACTTCGCCGAATTCCGGTTGGGCTCGGTCAGATTGCGCAAGGTCGCCATGCTTGTGGTCGTGATGATCTGCCTGTTCTACCTGGCGCCGCAGTATCAGGGCGCCGGGTTGGCCCTGAAAACGCTTCTGGGCGTTCCGGTCTGGATCGGCCCCCTGTCGGTGGGGGCTATCGTGATCATGAATGTGGTGGCCGGCGGCATGCGGTCGATCACGTTCGTGCAGGCGTTCCAGTACTGGCTCAAGCTCACTGCAGTCGCCATCCCCGCGTTGGCGCTGCTGGGATTGTTCGTCGGCGACCGAGGCGAATTGGGCGGCCCACTGCCGCCGACCGTGCAGCATCAGACCACCGTCCAGATCGAGACCGACGTCGTGGTGCAGGTCATCGAACCGGCCGGTATCACGGTGACCGGCGATCTGGACGGCCGCCACGTCGACTCCGCCACGATCACCGCGCCCGGGCAGCACACCCTCGGCGCGGGTACCGCGCTGACCTTGGCGGCCGGTGCCGCGACGCCCGTCGTGGCCGGCACCCCGGGCACCGGCAGTGAGTGGATCGCCTCCGGTGGCGGCCTGGGCGGCGGACATCCGCTCTACCAGGTGTTGTCGATCATCGTGGCGACATTCCTCGGCACCCTCGGTCTGCCCCATGTGCTGGTCCGCTTCTACACGAACCCCGACGGGCAGGCCGCGCGCCGCACGGCCCTGGCGGTGGTGGCGTTGCTGTCGGTGTTCTACCTCTTCCCGGTCCTGCTCGGGGTGTTCTCCCGGCTGTATGTTCCCCAGCTGTTGATCACCGGAACCGCCGATGCCGCAGTGCTTTTGGCGCCGGGGGCAGCCGTCGGCGGGGTCGGCGGACAACTGCTGGCCGCCCTCGTGGCCGCCGGCGCCATCGCGGCATTTCTGGCCACGTCGTCCGGGCTGCTGGTCAGCATCGCCGGCGCCCTGGCCACCGACGTGCTGCGCGGCCGGGTCCGCGACTTCCGGGTGGCGGCGGTGGTCGGCGGACTGATCCCGATCCCGTTGTCACTGATGGTCTCCGGGCTGGAGCTGTCCCGCAGCGTCGGCCTGGCGTTCGCCGTCGCAGCGTCCACATTGTGCCCGCTGCTGGTGCTCGGCATCTGGTGGCGCGGCCTGACCGCGGTGGGCGCGGCATGCGGTCTCGTGGTCGGCGGGTCGGTATGCGGCGGGGCGGTCCTCGTGGCGATCACCGGTGGCGTGGACGACGCCCTTCTCGGCGGCTGGCCCGCGGTGATGGTGGATTATCCCGCCGCGGTCAGCGTGCCGATCGCCTTTCTCACCATGATCGGGGTCAGCCTGGTCACCCGACCCACCCCCGGCGTCGCGCAGATCTTCGCGCGCATGCATGTGCCCGAACGGCTCGGTCTGGGTATCGAGCGCCTCCCCACCGGCTGAGCCGCCTGCCGCTCAGCCCCGACGACCGACCGTTCGGCGCAACCACGCCCGAATTCGGCGTATCGACGGCCGATACCCGCGCCCTGTGACCCACCTCTCAACTAGGTTCGGTGCCCAGTTCCCTCACAGCCGACTGTCAGGAGTACCGGTGCCCGAAATCGACCTTCCCGAGAGGGTTGCCCCGACCGGGGAGCAATTCCTCGCCGCGCAGGCCAGTCCTGAATTCCAGGAGCTGCGTAACCGACTGCGCCGCTTCGTCTTCCCCATGACGGCGTTTTTCCTGCTGTGGTACGGGCTGTACGTGGCGCTGGGCGCGTTCGCCCACGACTTCATGGCCATCGAGGTGTTCGGCAACATCAACGTCGGCCTGCTGATCGGCCTGGGCCAGTTCCTGACCACGTTCCTCATCACCGGTCTGTACGTACGCTTCGCCAACCGCGAGCTCGACCCGCGGGCGACGGCCATCCGCGAAGAACTGGAAGGTACCCGATGACCACCACGATTCTCGCGGCCGAGACCGTCGGCAACCCCGTCGCCAACATCGGCATCTTCAGCCTGTTCGTCGTCGTCACGATGATCGTGGTGATCAAGGCCAGCAAGCGCAACGCCACCGCCGACGAGTTCTTCACCGGTGGCCGTGGCTTCTCCGGCCCGCAGAACGGCATCGCCATCGCCGGTGACTACCTGTCGGCGGCCAGCTTCCTCGGCATCGCCGGGGCCATCGCCGTGTACGGCTACGACGGTTTTCTCTACTCGATCGGGTTCCTGGTGGCCTGGCTGGTGGCCCTGCTGCTGGTGGCCGAATTGCTGCGCAACACCGGCAAATTCACCATGGCCGACGTGCTGAGCTTCCGGCTCAAGCAGCGCCCGGTGCGACTGGCCGCAGCGATCTCGACGCTGACGGTGTCGTTGTTCTACCTGTTGGCCCAGATGGCCGGCGCCGGTGGCCTCGTCGCCCTGCTCCTCGACGTCAACAGCCGGACCGGGCAGTCGATCGTGATCGCCGTCGTCGGTATCCTGATGATCGTCTACGTCCTGGTCGGCGGCATGAAAGGCACCACCTGGGTGCAGATCATCAAGGCGGTACTGCTGATCGCCGGTGCTGCGCTGATGACGGTGATGGTGCTGAGCAAGTTCGGGCTGAACTTCTCCGAGATCCTCGGCTCGGCGCAGTCGGCGATCTCCGGTGCCACCACCAAGGGTGTCGCCGAGCGGGACGTGCTGGCCCCCGGCGCACAGTACGGCGGCTCGTTCACGTCACAGATCAACTTCATCTCGCTGGCGCTGGCGTTGGTGCTGGGCACCGCGGGCCTGCCGCATGTGTTGATGCGGTTCTACACCGTGCCCACGGCGAAAGAGGCTCGGCGGTCGGTGGTTTGGGCGATCGCGCTCATCGGCGCGTTCTACCTGTTCACCTTGGTCCTGGGTTATGGTGCGGCCGCCCTCGTCGGCCCGGACCGCATCCTCGGCGCGGCCGGTGGGGTCAACTCTGCGGCCCCGCTGCTGGCGTTCGAACTCGGCGGCGTGATCCTGCTCGGGGTCATCTCGGCGGTGGCGTTCGCGACGATCCTCGCGGTCGTGGCCGGATTGACCATCACCGCGTCGGCCTCCTTCGCTCACGACATCTACGCCTCGGTTCTGAAGTCCCACAAGGTATCTGAGGCCGAGCAGGTGAAGGTCTCCCGCATCACCGCGGTGGTCCTGGGCGTGTTCGCGATCGGGCTGGGCATCCTCGCCAACGGTCAGAACGTGGCGTTCCTGGTGGCGCTGGCGTTCGCGGTGGCCGCGGCGGCCAACCTGCCCACGATCGTCTACTCGCTGTACTGGAAGCGGTTCAACACCCGTGGCGCGTTGTGGAGCATGTACGGCGGCCTGATCTCGACCATCGTGCTGATCGTGTTCTCCCCCGCCGTGTCGGGCAGCAAGACCGCCATGATCCCGGGCGCGGACTTCGATTTCTTCCCGCTGGCCAACCCCGGCATTGTGTCGATCCCGCTGGCATTCGCCCTCGGCATCATCGGCACGCTCACCTCACCCGACACCGGGGACCCGGAGCTCAACGCCGAGATGGAGGTGCGCTCGCTGACGGGTGTGGGCGCCGAGAAGGCGGTCGCCCACTAATCGGTCTCGAATGCGACGCTGTGGCTGTTCGGGAGCAATCCCGGCAGCCATAGCGTCGCATTCGGGGAAGCTCCGGCGCCCCCGGCACGTTTCAATGGCACATGCCCAAGTCCCGGGGGCGTTTCGCCTTCCCCCTCCTTGCCTACGCGTTCGCGGCCATCATGGTCGGCACCACCCTGCCGACCCCGATGTATGCGCTCTACGGCCAAGAGATGCATTTCGCGGTCCTGACCACCACCGTCATCTACGCGACGTATGCCGGCGGCGTGCTTTTCGCACTCCTGGTCTTCGGCCGGTGGTCCGATGTGGTCGGCCGACGCCCGGTGCTGCTGGCGGGCATCGGGTTTGCTCTGGCCAGCGCGGTGGTGTTCCTGTTCGCCGACTCGGTGCCGGTGCTGCTGATCGGACGGGTGCTCTCCGGCCTGTCGGCGGGTGTGTTCACCGGCACCGCCACCGCAGCTGTCATCGAGGCCGCCCCGCCGGCGTGGAAGAGCCGGGCCGCGGCGGTGGCCACCGTCGCCAACATCGGCGGGCTGGGCGCCGGCCCGCTGCTGGCCGGCCTGCTGGTCCAATACGCACCGCACCCGCTGCAACTGCCCTTCCTGATCCACATCGGCCTGGCGCTCGTGGCTGCGGTGGCGGTGTTCGTCGTCCCGGAGACCTCGGCGCGCACCGGCCGGATCGGGCTGCAGCGCCTGTCAGTGCCCGCGGAGGTCCGGACGGTGTTCGTCATCGCGGCGCTGGCAGCCTTCGCCGGATTCGCCGTGACGGGGATGTACACCGCGGTGGCTCCGTCGTTTCTGGCCACGGTGATCGGGATCGACAACCACGCCGTGGCGGGCGCGATCGCCTGTTCGATCTTTGCCGCCTCGGCGGTCACCCAGGTGTTCGCGAACCGGGTGGACACCGGTCGCGCGGTGGCCGTCGGGTGCGCGCTGCTGATCGCAGGTATGGCGATTCTGACTGCAGCACTGTTCTTTTCCTCGCTCGTCGGGCTTCTCGCGGCGGCCGTGGTGTCCGGTATCGGCCAGGGCATGAGCTTCAGTCGGGGCCTGGCCGCGGTGGCCGAGCTCGCCCCGGCCGAGCGTCGCGCCGAGGTCAGCTCCACCTACTTCGTCGTCGCCTATGTGGCGATCTCGCTGCCGGTGATCGGCGAAGGCCTGGCCGCACAAGCTCTGGGTCTACGCACCGCCGGCGTGGCCTTTGCAATCGGTGTCGCCGGGCTGGCCGCGATCTGCCTGGTCGCCATCCTCATCCGGGAGTCCCGCGACAAGTCCCGTATTTCTACCTAGGGACTACGCAGCTGCAAGGCCATAGCGTTGCCGTCATGACCATTGCCGCTGACCCAGCCCCCGCAAAAGCCGGGCTGTTCCCGTCCCCCGCCGAGGTCGAGGCCCAGACTCCGCCGGACCGGGACCGGGCCATCGACGTCATCCGCATCGTCTCGCTCGTCGGTGTGGTGTTCGGGCACACCATCATGGCCACCAGCACCATCCGCGATGACGTGTTCATCTGGAGCAACCTGCTCACCGCGTCCACCGTGTTTCAGGCGCTGACGTGGATCTTCCAGATCATGCCGCTGTTCTTCTTCGCCGGTGTGGCCGCCTCGGTGCAGTCGTGGCGACCGGGCTCTTCCTGGGGCGGCTGGCTGCTGAAACGGTGCACCCGGCTGTACCGCCCGGTCTTCTACTACCTGGCGTTCTGGACCGCCGCCCTCGCGGTGTTGCGGTTCGTGCTGCCCGAGCACGTCTACGAACCCGTTGCCGGCATCTCGATCCAGTTGCTGTGGTTCCTCGGCGCCTACGTGCTGGTGCTGGCGGCCGTGCCGCTGCTGGCGCGCATCACGACGACGGCCCAGCTGGCCGGCGCGATCATCAGCACCTATGCGTTCATCGCCGTGATCGACGCGGTCCGGATCAATCTCGACGGCTACGCCACGCTCGGTTATCTCAACACCGTGGTGTGGTTGATCCCCGGCATGTTCGGGGTGGCCTACCGGCGCAACCTGCTGTCCAGCGGGGCCGCGCTCAAGATCGGGGTCGGCATGCTCGGGGTGAACCTGGCGCTGCTGTACTTCGGGCCCTACGAGCTGAGCCTGGTGGGCATCGAGACCCAGCAGCTGAAGAACATGACGCCGCCATCACTACTGCTGGCCGGCCACGCGATCATGATGTGCGCGTTCGCAATTGCCGCGGCGCCGGCGATCAACCGGTGGGCACAGCGGCCACGGGTGTGGTGGCTGACCGCGATCGGCAACTCCGGGGCGATGACGCTGTACCTGTGGCACATGCCGCTGCTGCTGGGCGTGCACCTGGTGTTCGACTACCTCGGCCTGGACCGCTACGACCCGTCCGCCCCTGGCTTCGTGGCGCTGTCGATCGTGCAACTGGTGCTGATGGCCGGCCTGGTCGCGCTCGCCTTCGTCGCCCTGCGCCCCTTGGAGAACAACCCACTGCCCCGGTGGGACGGCGGCGTGGTGAGCAGTACCGGAGTTCGCAGCGCCGCCGTGGGCCTGCTGCTGTGTGTGGCCGGTGCGGCGACGCTGACCTCCGTGGCGTGGGGTCTGAAGGATCAGGGTGTGTACTGCGTGGCGGTGATGCTGGTGGCGCTCGTGGCCGCCCGCGCACTCGCCGACAAATAACGCGCCGAGGGTGCACACAGATCGTGATTCTGCGGTATTTCGCGATCTGTGTGCACCCTCGCGTGCGTGGTTACCCGCTCTTACGACGGAATTCGCGCCGGTTCTCCACGGGACCGTGGGCCCGCGGCTGAGAACGGCCGCCGTCCTTGTGCGCAGCGCCTCCCGACGACTGCGACTTCTTCCGCTCCAAAGCCTCCCGGAACTTGCGCTTGTTGTCGTCTTCCGGTTTGTCGTCAGCCATAGGCGCAGCGTAACGCTATCGACGGCCCGGCGGCATCCCATAAACGTGTGTGATGGGCAGTGTCAGCAGCACCCGGCGATCGTCGACCATGGCGCGGCGGTAATCGTCCCAGTCCGGATGTTCACCGGCGATGTTGCGGTACAAGGCGATAAGCCCCTCGACCGTGTCGTCGTCGGGCGCTGCGGCGGGCGGGGTGAGGATCGCGTCGCCCTCGGCCACCGCATAGGACCAGCCGTCGTCGGAGCTGACGTGGATGGACGCGCGCGGATCGCGCCGCAGGTTGCGGGTCTTGGCCCGCGGTTCGGTGATCGACACCTGGATCTGCTGCGCGCGGGGGTCGAAGTAGTACGAGACATTCGACAGCTGTGGACGACCGTCCTGTTTGATCGTCGCCAGCACTCCCAAGGAATTGCCGCCGATCAAGGCCAACAGCTTGTCGTCGAAAACCTGACGCCCCATGAGTCGAGCGTACGTCCTTACCGACGATCCGATGAGTGTGATTGACGGCAACACCCTCGACACCGCCTCGGCCACCTCGTTGTGGCCCCGGGGCAACCGCGGAAGGGCGATTAGGCTTCAGCCATGACCCGCTATGCCGCGTTCCTGCGGGGCGTCAACGTCGGTGGCATCAACCTCAAGATGGCCGAGGTGGCCAAAGCGCTGGAGAGGGCCGGGTTCAGCCAGGTGCGCACCATCCTGGCAAGTGGAAACGTGTTGCTGGACAGCAATTCCCAGGAAGCAAAGGTACGCACCACCGCCGAACGCGCATTGCGGGATGCCTTCGGTTACGAAGCCTGGGTACTCGTATACGACCTCGCAACGTTGCGGCAGATCTCGGCCGCCTACCCGTTCGAGCGTGAGGTCGACGGCCACCACTCCTACGTCACGTTCGTCAGCGACACCGATCTGCTCGACGAACTCGCCGCCCTGCCCCCGGGTGCCGGGGAGAAGATCCGGCGTGGTGACGGCGTGCTCTACTGGCAGGTCCCCCGGGGTGCGACGCTGGACAGCGCCCTCAGCAAGACCATGGGAAAGAAGCGCTACAAGTCCTCGACGACCACCAGAAACCTGCGCACGCTGGAGAAGGTGCTGCGCTGATTTCGGTACATTCGACCGGGTGACCACCAACTCGCGGGCCAAGGTCGAACTCACCGGCGTTTCCGAAACCGCGCTGATGACCTTGCAGGTGCGTGCGCATGAAGCGCGGCGGCCCGACGGCTTGATCGACGATCCGGTGGCGGTGCAACTGGTCGACTCGATCGATTTCGATTTCGGCAAGTTCGGCTACACCCGACGCCAGGACATGGCGTTGCGCGCCTTGGTGTTCGACCGGATGACCGGCAACTATCTGCGCGATCATCCGCGGGCCACCGTGGTGGCATTGGCCGAAGGGTTGCAGACCAGCTTCTACCGGCTCGACGCGGCCGGCCTCGGCCATGAGTTCCGTTGGCTTTCCGTCGATCTGAAACCGATGATCGACATTCGCAACAAGCTGCTGCCCAAGCCGGAGCGGGTCACACAGTGCGCGCAGTCCGCGCTGGACTTCAGCTGGATGGACCAGGTCGACACCGAGGAGGGTGTGTTCATCACCGCCGAGGGGCTCCTGATGTATTTGCAGCCCGAGGAGTCCATGTCGATCATCCGCGCCTGCGCGCAACGCTTCCCGGGCGGGCAGATGATGTTCGACCTGCCGCCATCGGTGTTCGCGTTCCTGACCCGCAAGGGGATGCCGACCTCGACGCGCTATCGGGTACCGCCGATGCCGTTCACGTTGACTCCCGCGCAGTTGGCCGATCTGGTGAACACTGTCCCCGGTGTGCGCACCGTGCGGGATCTGCCGATGCCGCCGGGCCGCGGCATGGTGTTCAACGCCCTGCTGCGGGCACAGCATCTGCCGATCTTCGACTCGGTACGCCCGTTGGTCGGGCTCCTCGAGTTCGGCTGAACCCCCGGGTCAGCCGGTCAGCGCGGCGGGTTCGGCGACAGTCTGGGAGAACTTCAGGTTCGGGTCGACGACGGGGCCGTCACGAAGCATCGCCGCATCGTAGGTGTAGTTCATCGACATCACCCACGGCCCGTCGACGCCCTGGCGGGGGATGTCGGCCACTGCCCGCTGGACATAGCCGGCCGCGAAGTCCAACAGCGGACGCGTGTGCATGCCGGGTTCGGCGATCGGCCGCACGGCGTCATGGCCGTGGGCGTCCATGTGGCTGAGCAGTCGGCAGAAATGCTCACACAGCAACCCGACCTTGAGCGTCCACGACGAGTTGGTGTAACCGAAGGCGAAGACGAAGTTGGGCACCCCGGACAGCATCATCCCCTTGTAGGCCACCGTCGACGGTAAGTCCACCGCCGCACCGTCGACCGTCAGGGTCATCCCGCCGAACAGCTGGACATTCAATCCCGTTGCGGTGACGATGATATCGGCATCCAACTGTCGGCCGGACTCCAGCAGGATGCCGTTCTCGGTGAACGTCGAGATCCGGTCGGTGACCACCGAGGCGCTGCCGTCGCCGAGCACGTCGAACAGATCGCCGTCGGGCACCGCGCACAACCGCTGGTCCCACGGGTTGTAGCGCGGGCTGAAGTGCTCGTCGACCGGATATCCGGCAGGCAACTGGCGCGCGTTGAACCAACGGATCACCGCGCGGGCGGCCTTCGGGTACTTCTGGCAGAACGTGTAGACGCCGCGCTGCTTGAGGATGTTCTTGCGCCGGGTCAGTGCGTAGCCACGCTCGTCGCCGAGAATCCGTTTGGCGGTGTTAGCGAAGGCGTCCTTGCCCGGAACCGACATCACGTATGTCGGTGAGCGCTGCAGCATGGTGACGTGGGCAGCGGTTCTTGCCATCGCCGGGACCAGCGTGACGGCGGTGGCGCCGCTACCGATCACCACCACCTTCTTGCCGGTGTAGTCGAGGTCCTCGGGCCAGTGCTGGGGATGCACGATGCGGCCGGTGAACCGGTCGGCGCCGTCGAAGTGCGGCGTGTAGCCCTGGTCGTAGCGGTAGTACCCACCGCCGCAGAACAGCCAGTTCGCCGAGAGTTGGATCAGCGCTCCGGTGTCAGCCCGCTCGATGTCCACGGTCCAGCAACCCGCGGCCGAATCCCACGCCGCACCGAGCACCTTGTGGTGAAAGCGGATGTGGCTGTCGATACCGTTCTCGGCGACCGTCTCACGCAGGTACGCCAGGATCTTGTCGGCGGTGGCGATCGCGTGCTCGTCCCGCCACGGCTTGAACGCGTAGCCGAAGGTGTGCAGGTCGGAGTCCGAGCGAATTCCCGGATACCGGAACAGATCCCACGTGCCGCCGGTGGCACCGCGAGCCTCCAGGATCGCGTAGCTGCGGCCGGGGTGTTCGCGTTGCAGGTAGTAGGCGGCGCCGATGCCGGAGATGCCGGCCCCGACGATCAGTACGTCGAGATGTTCGGTATCAGTCATGAAACGATGGTCGCGCCCACCCTCAGCGGGCGCCAAGGTCAAAAGCCACCACATTCGCTGACTTCTGGTGCACTATGCACCGCCGCTCTACGGTGGACGCATGGCCTGGGCACCGCCGTCACCACGGGTGAGAGAACTGATCCGCCAGTGCGCGCAGATCGTGGTCAACGCCCGTGCGGAATGGCTCGACGAGCTGGACGCGGCCGTCCTGGCCGCGAACCCGGCCATCGCCGCCGACCCCGAACTCGCGGCCGCGGTCAGTCGCAGCAACCGGGCCAACCTGTTCTTCTGGGGCACGGCCAACGTCCGCGACCCCGGGGCTCCGGTACCGCCGAACACCGGGCCGGAGCCACTGATCATCGCCCGCGAGCTGGTGCGCCGCGGCATCGACGCCTTCGCTCTCGACGCATACAGAGTCGGCGAAGGCGTGGCGTGGCGCCGGTTGCTGGAGATCGCCTTCGAACTGAGTTCCGATCCCACCGAACTGCACGAGTTGCTCGACGTGTGCTCGCGGTCGGTCAGCGCCTTCGTCGACGCCACCTTGGCCGGGATCGCCGCGCAGATCGACCTGGAACGTGACGAGCTGACCCGCGGCACGAACGCCGAGCGACGCGAGACCGTCGCGCTGTTGCTCGACGGCGCCCCGATCCCCCGGCAACGTGCGGAGGCGCGGCTGGGGTACGCGCTGACGGGAACCCACACCGCCGCGGTGATCTGGAGCGAGGACCCCGACGGTGATCTGTCTGGGCTGGACCGCGCCGCCCAGGCGTTCGGCCGGGCCTGCGCCGATCCGCGACCGCTGAGCGTGCTGGCGAGCAGCGCCACGCGCTGGGTGTGGGCCGCCGGGGGTACTCACGACCTCGACGCCCTCGCGCGGTCCACCGAGCCCTACCGCGGCGTGCGCATCGCGATCGGACCGGCCGGCGACGGCCTGGATGGCTTCCGGCGCAGTCATTTCGACGCCATCACCACGCAGCAGATGATGGCTCGACTGCACTCCCGCCAGCAGATCGCCCGATTCACCGATGTCGAGCTGGTCGCGCTGATCACCGCCGACCCCGATCGCGCAGCGGAGTTCGTCAGCCACAACCTGGGCGATTTGGAGGGCGCCGACCCCGAATTGCGAGAAACAGTAAGGGTATTCGTCGACGAGCAGTGCAACGCGTCACGTGCCGCCGCCCGGCTGTACCTACACCGCAACACGCTGTTGCGCCGGTTGGCCCGCGCCGACGAGCTGCTGCCCCGCCCACTTGCCGAGCGCAGCGTCCCGGTGGCCGTTGCGCTGGATGTGCTGCGCTGGCACGGCAGCCGGCCGGGCTGAGCGCGACTCAGTCGAACACGTCGTCCAGATAGCGCAACGCATCGGTCTTGCCGATGCCCAGCGCGCGGGCGGCCTCGGCGAACGAGTGCGCGGCTGCCGCCATCGCCGCATCAGCCGGGTCAGCCCGCGCCACGAACGTGCCGTAGCGTCCCCGCGTCTCCAAAACCCCCGCCGCTTCCAGCTCGCGATAGGCCCTGGCCACGGTGTTGACCGCCAGGCCGACCCGCCCCGCCAGGTCGCGCACCGTGGGTAGACGGGTCCCCGGCGTCAACCGCCCCTGCCGGATGCCATCGATGATCTGGATCCTGAGTTGATCGAACAACGGTTTTTCCGCGCTCGGATCGACCAGCACCCAATCCCCCAACTCGCCCACGTGCCCAGTATCACCCAAACCGACTACGTTGGTGACGTGCAAGTGACTGTCCTGTCCGGCGCCGGCATCTCGGCCGAGAGCGGTGTGCCCACGTTCCGCGACGTCGAGACGGGTCTGTGGGCCAAGGTCGACCCCTATGAGATCTCCAGCCTGGACGGCTGGCAGCGGCACCCCGAAAAAGTCTGGGCCTGGTATCTGTGGCGGCATTACATGATGGCGCACGTGGAGCCCAATGACGGCCACCGCGCCGTGGCCGCCTGGCAGGACCACGCCGACGTGCACGTCATCACACAGAACGTGGACAATCTGCACGAGCGCGCCGGCAGCTCCAACGTCTATCACCTGCACGGAAGTTTGTTCGAATTCCGTTGCGACGCTTGCGGTTCCCGGTTCGAGGGCAATCTTCCCGACATGCCCGAACCGGTCGAGACGATCGAACCGCCGGTCTGCCCGTGCGGTGGCCTGATCAGACCCAGCGTGGTCTGGTTCGGCGAACCCCTGCCCGACGACGCCTGGCAGCGGTCGGTGCAGGCGGTCAGCAGCGCCGATCTGGTCATCGTCGTCGGCACCAGCTCGATCGTCTACCCCGCCGCGGGCCTGCCCGAGGCGGCCCTGGCGGCGGGCATCGCCGTGATCGAGGTCAATCCGGAACGCACACCGTTGTCCGACAGCGCGACGGTCTCGCTGCGCGAAAACGCGACCACGGCTCTGCCGAACCTGCTGCAGCGGTTGCCCGCACTACTCGGTTAGGCCGGCCGGACCGCGCGCCCGATCGCGAACTCGGTGACGGGCAACGGCACCCAGGCGGGCATCGCCAGCTCACGACGGGTCTCGGCGACCCGGAAACCGCTGTCGGCGATCGTCTGCTCGGTGCGCCGATGGGTATGGCAGTTGCCGAACAACCGCGGCCACACGGTGGCGTCGGCCACGCGCTGCATGCGGGCCCGCCAGCCCGTACCGGCGACATGCTCGAGGTAGCGCAACTCCCCGCCGGGTCGCAGCAGTGTAATCAGCTGGCGCAGAACACCATCGGGCTCTTCGATGGAACACAGCACCAACGAGCAGACCACCGCGTCGAAAGGCTCGGCACTACGAAACGTCTCGGCAGTGTCGCTGGTGACGGTCACCGGAACCGGGGCCGCCGCCGCCGCGTCGCGGGCCGCCTCGGCAAGGTGACGCTCGGGCTCGATGGCGACCACTTGGGTCACCGTCGGCGGGTAGAACGCGAAGTTGGTGCCGGTGCCCGCCCCGATCTCGAGCACCCGCCCGCTGAGCCCGGCGAGGTTCTCGCCGCGCAAGCGGCGCAGCGCGGGTGGTTCCGAGTTCGACAGCGTCTTCCACACCCGGGCGAAGAACGGATTATCGACGGTTCGGTCAGTCACGGTTCTTCTCCTCCACTGCGAATCCCTTCAGTCGGGCGATCATCTCCACCGGCCCGATATCGGTGCCGATGATTCCCGAGACGATCTGACCGGTGCACACCGCCCGCAGCACCCGGTCGGTGAACTCTTCGACGTCCCCCCACGGAAGATACGGTTTCGAGATCAGGATGGCAGCCACTCCGTGGGCGGCGGTCCACAGTTCCAGCGCCATGGTCGTGGCGTCCCCGGCCGGGTACACGCCCTCCTCGATCAGCGCCTGAACGGCCCCGCGCATGTGCTGGAACGCCGAACTGTTGAGGGTGGCGTCGACGTCGCTTCCGGGCCTGCCCTCACCCATCGTCGCCAACCGGTACAACTCGGGGGTACGCCTGGCGAAGTCCACATAGGCATGCCCCTGGGCGCGCAACACCTCGATCGTGGACGTGTGATCGGCGGCTACGCGCTGCATCTGCTCGTCGAGCTTCTCGAAGTACCGCGAGCACACCGCGTCGAGGAGCGCATCCTTGTCGGCGAAGTGCAGATAGATCGACGGCGGCGTGACGCCGACCCGCTGGGCCACCGACCGGATCGACACGTCCTTGGCGTGGCCGGTTTTGAGCAGCAATTCTGTTGTGGCGTCCAGGATCTGGTCGCGCAGCAGCTCACCACACCCACGCGGGGCCCGGCGCCGTTTCCCAGGTTGGCCCACCACGCTAACCGGTGTCCGCCATGCTTGCGCCCGCGCGCTCCCGGTCACCCTCGGGTAGACCAGACAGATCATCGGGGCCGGACTCGCTTATGCCGATGCGCCGATGCAGCCGAGCCAGTGGTGCAGGCGCCCACCAGTTCCACCGCCCCATCAGATGCATGAACGCCGGGACCAACAGCATGCGCACCAGGGTGGCGTCGACGAGCACGGCCAAAGTCAGCCCGAGCCCGAACATCCGCATGAACGCCACCTGAGCGGCGATCAGCGCGGCGAACGAGATCGACATCAGCAGTGCCGCTGCGGTGACCACCCGGCCGGTGCGGGCCAGACCGAGGGCGACGCTCTCGTCGTTCCGTGCCCGAGGAGATACTTCGGTGCCGCCGGATTGCAGCCAGTACTCCCGAATCCGGGAGACCAGGAACACCTCGTAGTCCATCGACAGCCCGAAGGCGATGCAGAACAACAACACCGGGAGATTGGCCACCAGGGTGCCCGTCGGCGTCGTGCCCAGCGCGCCGAGGTGGCCGTCCTGGAAGATCCACACGAGCGCACCGAACGCCGCCGACAGCGACAACACGTTGAGCACCAACGCTTTCAGCGGTAGCACGACGCTGCCGGTGAGTAGGAAAAGCAGTACGAAGGTGATGGCCGCAATGATGCCGAGCACCATCGGCAATCGGGAGGTGATGGCATGGGAGCTGTCCCGGTTTACCTGCGCGAGGCCGGTGAATTGCACCTGGGCCGGAGCCGGCACCGCGTGCAGCGCATCGAGCTGGGCTTCCGAGGCGTCGCTGAACAGCGGTTCGTGGCTGGCGACCGTGAGATAGGCACTGCCATCGGCGATTCCGGTGCCCGACGACGGGGGGCCGACCCGTCGACCGTCGACAAAGGTGCCGCCGGGTGCGGACACCGAGACCTCGCCGGTGGCCCGCGACAGGTCGGCTGCGTAGCGGTCGATCTCCGCAGGCGGCAGTGCGGTGATGTCCGGGAGCACCACGGTGACGGCGGTCGAGGAGTCCACCGCGAAGTCGTTGCGCAGTTCGTCGCCCACTTGGCGGGCCGACGCCGACGACGGCAGCACCCGATCGTCGGGGAATCCCCATTTGATGCCGAGGAACGGCGCGCCCAACAAGAGCAGCAACGCAACCACGCCGATCCCGATCGGAACCGAACGGCGCATCACGCGCTTGCTCATCCGGTACCAGAAGGTCTGCTCGACGGGCTTGGGCACCGGTTCGGGCCGGCCCAGGATGCGGCGGATGAACCGACGCACGTCGTACGCGTCGAGACGGTCGCCCAGCAGGGCGATGGCGGCCGGGGCCACGACGACGGCCGCGAACGCCGCCAGCGCCACCACCGCGATGCCCGCGTAGGCGAACGATTTCAGGAAGTACATCGGGAACAGCACCATCGCCACCATCGACAGCGCCACCGTCATCGCCGAGAACAGCACGGTGCGTCCGGCGGTGATCATGGTGCGCACCAGCGCCCGATCGGGCTCGACGCCGTCGGCCAGCTCGTCGCGGTACCGGCTGACGATCAGCAGGGTGTAGTCGATCGCCAGCGCCAAGCCCATCGCGACGGTGAGGTTGAGCGCGAAGATCGAAACGTCGGTGACCATGGTGACCCCGCGCAACACCGCCAGCGATCCCAGGATCGCGAAGCCGCCGACCGCCAGCGGCAATGCGGCGGCCAACAATCCGCCGAACACCCACACCAGCACCAGGAAGCTGAGCGGAATGGCGATGGATTCCATCATCAACAGGTCTTTTTCGCTCTGACCGTTGATCTGGACGTAGATCATCGCCTCGCCGCCGGCTCGCACACTCACGCCGTCGCGGTCGTGGACCAGCTGCTCGGTGAGTTCCTTGGCGTGTTTCTGCGCACCGCTCTCGCCACCGTTGATCCCGGCCAGGATGAGCCCGGTCTTACCGTCCTTGCTGATCAGCGTTGCCGCCGCCGGGGCGGGCACGGTCCACGCCGAGCTCACCTCGGTGACATAGGGCGATGCCTTGAGTTGGGCGGCGATGTCGGTGCCGGCGGTCTTCGCGGCCGGGCTCTGGGCCCCGGCGGCCGAATCGTCGGTGACGCTGATGACGAGCTGCATGTCACCGCGGGCGAACTTCTCCGACAGCAATTGCGTGGCCTGCGCCGATTCCGAGGTCGGGTCCTGGAACCCGCCAGCCGAGAGGCTTTTGGCCACCGGGACGCCGAAGATGCCCGCGGCCACCATCACGAGGGCGGCGACCGCCAGGACACGACGTGGTGCGGCAATGGCCAGGTGGGCGATTCGGTGCAGCACTAGATGTCCTTCCCCCGGGTATCGCCGTTAAGTTAACAACGGTAAGTTGTCAGCGTCAACGTCGGGTCATGCTCTACATACGGCGACCGAAGCCCGAGGGTTCAACTCCCGCTTACGCGTGGGCCTTCGTCGTACGCGTGGGCCTTCGTCGATTTCCACGCCAGGGTTGTAGCCGGCGCGCTCCAGCGACCCTGAGGTAGAAATTGGCAGCAATCTGCGCCCATGCCCCAGTCTTCTCGTCGATTTCCACGCCAGGGTCGTAGCCGGCGCGCTCCAGCGACCCTGCAGTAGAAATCGGCAGCAATATGCACCCATGCCCGAGTCTTCTCGTCGATTTCCACGCCAAGGCTGCGCCCAGCGCGCTCCAGCGACCCTGCAGTAGAAATCGGCGCCCACCGATGGCGCCCGAAGATGCCGCAGAAGCCGGGGCCTACTCGCCAGAAACCTACCCAAAAGTAGGATTGCCACCATTTTCCGAACCGTGACTCAAAGATTCCTTAATGGTGACCCATACGCTCAGTGTCATGTGGATCGACGACACCAGTGCCGATGTCATCAAGGTTGATTTCGAGGCTCTCTACCACGGCGATGTCCTCGTCGAGGGTGACACCTCGGAGCAGTTCGACACCTACCAGGAACTGCCGAAGGCAGTATGAGAAAACGCGCGCCTCGCGGCGCGCGTTTCCCATGTGAGTTTGCCGTAGCTTCGTTCACCACGGCCCGCAGTCCTCGTCTCAGGCGAGGACTGCTTCTCTTTCGTCTTCTCCAGCACCGATCATGTTCGCCAGCCGACCGCTGATGATCTGCTCGGCTTCCGACACCATTCGCGACACCAACTGGCCGCAGGTGGGAATGTCGTTGATCAGGCCCATCGAGGTTCCGACCGACCAGATGCCCGCATCGAGGTCGCCGATCTCGTAGACCTTCACGCCGCGCTTGCCGGCCACCAGATCCTTGACGTCCTCGAATTGGCCGCCGTCTTTGAGGATCTGCACCACCTCACGCGAGACCGTGTTGCTCGCGACGCGGGCGGTGTTGCCCAGGCTGCGGAAGATCAGCTCCGTGTCGAGCTCGGTGCCCGCCACGATCGCCTCCTTGACGTTCTGATGGATCGCCGATTCCACCGTGCACATGAACCGCGAGCCCATGTTGATGCCGTCGGCGCCCAGCGCCAGCGCGGCCACCAGACCACGTGCGTCGGCGAAACCGCCCGAGGCGATCATCGGGATCTCGATCTTGGCCGAGGCCGCCGGGATCAGCACCAGGCCCGGGATGTCGTCCTCGCCGGGGTGACCGGCGCACTCGAACCCGTCGATGCTGATGCCGTCCACACCCAGACTCTGCGCCTTGACCGCGTGACGCACCGAGGTGCACTTGTGCAGCACCTTGATCCCGTTGTCGTGGAACATCGGCAGGTGCGGCGCCGGGTTGGAACCCGCGGTCTCGACGATCTTGATGCCGGAGTCGACGATCACCTGGCGGTACTCGTCATATGGCGGCGGGTTGATCGTCGGCAGGATCGTCAGGTTCACCCCGAACGGCTTGTCGGTGAGCTCCCGACACCGCTCGATCTCCTTGGCCAGATCAGCCGGGGTGGGCTGGGTGAGCGCGGTGATGAACCCGAGCGCACCCGCATTCGCCACGGCCGCAACGAGTTCGGCGCGGCCGACCCACTGCATACCACCCTGCACGATGGGGTGCTCGACCCCGAACGTCTCGGTGAACTTCGTCTTCAATGCCATATCAGTCCTTACCTCGGGGCCATACGGATCGCGCCATCCAGACGGATCACCTCGCCGTTGAGCATCGGGTTTTCGATGATGTGCACGGCCAGGGCGCCGTACTCGTCGGGATCGCCGAGGCGGGCCGGATGCGGCACCTGCCGCCCCAGCGACTTCTGCGCCTCCTCGGGCAACGAGCCCAGCAGCGGCGTCTTGAACAGACCCGGCGCGATGGTGCACACCCGGATCAGCTCACGCGACAGATCGCGCGCGATCGGCAGGGTCATGCCGACCACGCCACCTTTGGACGCCGAGTAGGCGGCCTGCCCGATCTGGCCGTCGAACGCCGCCACCGAGGCGGTGTTGATGATGACGCCGCGCTCCTCGCCCGCCAGCGGTTCGGTCTTCGCGATACGCTCCGCAGCCAGCCGGATCACGTTGAACGTGCCGATCAGGTTGACCTCGACCACCTTACGGAACCCGTCGAGCGGGAACGCGCCGTTCTTGCTCAGGGTCTTGATCGCGTTGCCGATGCCCGCGCAGTTGACGTTGATGCGCACAGGCCCAAGCGATTCCGCGACGTCGAGCGCCTTGGTCACGCCCGCTTCGTCGGTGACGTCGGTGGCCACGAACTTGGCCCGCTCCCCCAGCTCGGCCACCACCTCTTCACCCTTGAGGTCGATCACGACCACCTGGGCACCGGCATCCAGCAGCCGCTTGGTGGTGGCCAGGCCCAGACCGGATGCGCCGCCGGTGACGACGGCTACCGCGTCCTTGATCTCCATGTACCGCATTCCTTTCCGGCCAGCCCTGTGCCGACCCGTGGATTGTTCGAACTGAAACGGTGAACTAAACCCAGTCCCGCAGAACGGTTTCGGTGTCGGCTCCACGTTCGCGCGGCGGGGTGGGCACGGCCGTGGTGCTGCGTGAGAAGCGCGGAGCCGGCATCGGCTGCAGGTTGCCCTCGTCGTCGAAGAACGTATTGCGCTCGGCGACATGCGGTTCGGTGAGCACCTCGGCGAACGACAGCACCGGCGTCGCACAGGCATCGGTACCGGCGAACACCTTGGCCCAGTGATCGCGGTCGTGGGCGGCGAACGCCTGGGTGAAGGCCTCGCGCAGCTCGGGCCAGCGGGCCATGTCGTTCTGGGCCGGCAGGTCGGCGTCCGCCAAGCCCAGCCCCTTGAGCAGCTCGGCGTAGAACTGCGGCTCGATCGCCCCGATCGCCATGTACTTGCCGTCGGCGGTCTCATAGGTGTCGTAGTACGGCGCACCGGTGTCGAGCATGTTGGTGCCGCGCTCGTCGGACCACAGGCCGTTGGCCCGGAAGCCCCACATCATCTGCATCAGCACCGACGAGCCGTCGACCATGGCCGCGTCGATCACCTGGCCCTTGCCCGAGGTCTGCCGCTCGAACAGCGCCGAGAGGATGCCGACGAGCAGGAACATCGAGCCGCCACCGAAATCGCCGGCCAGGTTCAGCGGCGGTACCGGCCGCTCGCCCTTGCGTCCCACGGCGTGCAGCAGGCCGTTGAGCGAGATGTAGTTGATGTCGTGGCCGGCCTGCAGCGCTCGCGGCCCCTCCTGACCCCAGCCCGTCATCCGGGCGTAGATCAGCCGGTCGTTGACCTTGGCGCAGTCGTCGGGACCCAGCCCGAGGCGCTCGGTGACACCGGGTCGGTAGCCCTCGATCAGCACGTCGGCCTTGGAGATCAGGGTGAGGACCAGTTCACGGCCCTCGTCGCTCTTGAGATCGGCTGCCACCGAGCGTCGGTTGCGCAGCATCGAATCCCGGTCACCGGCGGGCACTCCGCCGCTCTTTCCGGGCCGCTCGATCCGCACCACATCGGCACCCAGATCGCCGAGGATCATCGCCGCATGCGGGCCGGGGCCGATGCCCGCCAGCTCCACAACGCGCAAACCTTGCAGTGGTCCTGCCATGCTCTACCGCCCCTTCGCGTGTTCGGCCACGGTTGACCGGTGACATAGCTTACTTGTATAACCTTCTCGACCGGCATGGCCATAGCCGGCCCCGCTCGGAGCGGGCCACTGGCCCGCCAGACTTAAGGTGCAGAGATGACCGTGACCCGCGAATACCCCGACGTTAAAGACGTATCCGTATCGCTCGAGGACGGCGTCCTGTCGGTGACGCTCAACCGACCCGACAGCCTCAACTCCCTGACCCAGGACATGTTGACCGCGGTCGCCGACGCCATGGAGCTCGCTGCGACCGACCCGGAGGTGCGGGCAGTGCGCCTCGGCGGCGCGGGCCGTGGATTCAGCTCGGGCGCAGGCATCAGCGAGGAAGATCAGAACGCCAAGAGCCACGACGCCGCAGGCGTGCTCGATGCGGCCAACCGCGCCGTCGCCTCGATCGTGAATCTGCCCAAGCCGGTCGTCTCGGTCGTTCAGGGGCCGGCCGCGGGCGTCGGGGTGTCACTGGCGCTGGCCGCCGACGTGGTGCTGGCCTCGGATCAGGCGTTCTTCCTGCTGGCCTTCACCAAGATCGGACTGATGCCCGACGGCGGCGCCTCGGCCCTGGTGGCGGCGAACATCGGCCGCGCCCGGGCGATGCGCCTGGCGCTGCTGGCCGACCGCCTCAGCGCGACCGACGCCTACGACTGGGGCTTGGTCAGCGCGGTGTACCCGGCCGACGAGTTCGACGCCGCGGTGGACAAGGTGATCGCCAAGCTGCGCTCCGGACCGGCGGTCGCGCTGCGCGAGACCAAGCAGGCCGTCAACGCCGCCACGCTCACCGAGCTGGAGGGCGCCTTCGCCCGGGAGCGCGAAGGGCAGCTGAAGCTGTTGGTGTCCAACGACTTCCGCGAGGGCACCCAGGCCTTCCAGCAGAACCGGCGTCCGGAGTTCTCCGACCAGTAGGGCGCCCCTTTCCTCGGCGAGCAGACATAAACCGGTACCTTTTCGGCCGAGAAGGTACCGGTTTATGTCTGTTCGGCGAGGAAAATCGTTGGACGCGGACCGCGCCGGGTGGGCACCATCGAACGGTGAGCGCCCAGCACGACATCGAGTTGCCGGTCCGCGCGGCCGGCGGCTGGCGGGTGCTCGCGCCTTTTCACATCCGTGAATACCGGTTGCTGATCGCAGCCGTGACGCTGTCGATCTTCGCCGAGGGCATGTGGTCGGTGGTGATGGCCCTACAGGTCATCGCGATCGACAACGATCCGGCCTCGCTGTCACTGGTGGCCACCTGCCTGGGCGCCGGGCTGGTGGCGTTCGTCCTCGTCGGCGGTATCACCGCGGACCGGTTCAACCAACGTGCCATCATCATCGCGGTCGAAACCGTCAATCTGGCAACGGTATCCACGGTGGCAGTGCTGGGCCTGCTCGATGCCCTGAAGATCTGGCACATGGCTGTCGCGGCAGGAATTCTCGGCATCGCCGCCGCATTCTTCTTCCCGGCCTACAGCGCGATCCTGCCGCGCATCCTGCCACCCGAACAGTTGTTGGCGGCCAACGGTGTCGAAGGTGTGGTGCGGCCGGTCTTCCAGCGTTCGATCGGTCCCGCGATAGCGGGCATGGTGATCGCCGCAGCGTTCCCCGCCCTGGGCGCGGTGGTGGTGGCGGTGTTGTTCGGATTGGGTTTGGCGCTGCTGGTGGCCACCCGCCCGGCGCCGAATCCCGCTGTGCCACAAGAAGACACCGCGCGGCCGCGGGTATTGCAGGATCTGCGTGAGGGTTTCGCGTTCATGGTGCGCACCCCGTGGCTGCTGTGGACGCTGCTGTTCGCGAGCCTGTTCGTACTCGTCGTGCTCGGACCGATCGAGGTGCTGTTGCCATTCATCGCCGCCGACCGGTTCCACGACGGTGCCCGGGCCTACGGATTCATCCTGGCGTTCTTCGGATTCGGCAGTGCGCTGGGCGCATTGACGGTGTCATCGCGTCGCATGCCGCGCCGCTACCTGACCACCATGATGCTGATGTGGGGCATGGGTTCGGTGCCGCTGGTGATCGTCGGCGTCACCTCGTCGTTCCCGTTGATGGCCCTGGCCACGTTCTGCGTCGGCGTCACCGACGGCGCCGGAATGGTGATCTGGGGAACGCTGCTGCAGCGCCGGGTGCCCACGGAGATGCTGGGCCGGGTGTCGAGCCTGGACTTCTTCGTGTCGCTGGCGTTCATGCCGGTGTCGTTTGCGATCGTCGGCCCGCTGTCCAAGCTGGTCTCGATGGAGTCCATCTTCCTGGTGGCCGGGCTGCTGCCGGCGCTGCTGGCGGCGGTGGCGGTCACCGCCGCCCGGATACCCCGTGACGAGCTGGCCCACCCGCTGCGCTGACCGCCTCAGGCCTCTCGGTGCAACCCGGTGAGATGTGTGTAGGCGGCGGCGTTGAGCTGGTTGTGGCCGACTTCGTCGTCACTGAGTTCACGGCGCACCTTGGCCGGCACCCCGGCCACCAGCGAGCGCGGCGGCACCACCATTCCCTGCGGCACCACGGCGCCGGCGGCCACCAGCGAACCAGCGCCGATCACCGCACCGTTGAGCACCACCGCACCCATCCCGACCAGGCTGTCCTGCTCGACGGTGCAGCCGTGCAGCACCACGTTGTGGCCGACGGTCACCCCGGCGGCGATCCGGCACGGGAAACCCGGGTCGACGTGAACGGTCACCCCGTCCTGGATGTTGCTGTTCTCGCCGACCTCGATGGGCTCGACCTCGGCGCGCAGCGTGGCGCCGTACCAGACGCTGGCGCCGGCGGCCAGCGAAACCTGGCCGATCACACTGGCATTGGGCGCGACCCAGGCCTCCGGGTCGATCTTGGGAGTATGACCAGCGACAGAAACGATCAAGGGCTCAGGCATGCCGGTCATGGTAGTCAGCCGGGCTGGTCACCGGACAAGGGCAGCCGAGGCCGACGGCGCGCACACCCGGCATTCCGGCTGCCGGCGTGCTGTGCATCAACATTCGAAAAGCCCAGCGCAGAGGCGTCGCGGCCGTTGCACTGGACAATTGGTCTTTGGTGTAAGCGCAATGTTGGCCTTACCATCCGATGCGGCGCCGCGGGGAACGCTGAGGTTGTCGTGTTCGCTCGCCAGACCGGTCGCCGTAGTCGCGCGGAGGACCCGCGTAACGCGTCACCGGCAGCCGACGAATACAGGCTAGGACGAGCGGGAGGAAAACCCACCGATGAAGACGCGCACCACGACACTGGGCTTCGCTGCGGCGGTCGCCGCGATCACGGCTTCTCTGCCGTTGTCGGTCACCGCAAACGCCGACCCGGCGCCGACCACGACGGCCGCCCCGGTGGTGGAGATCCCCGACCCGCAGGGATCGGGCTGCGACAACTTCAAGAAGGCCATGCCGGAGTGGAAGAGCCTCGCGACGCTGCCGGCCGGCAAGGTGCTGGCCAGCATCCCCGACATCAGCACGTTCAACGCCGCGCTGTCCGGCGGGTTGAACCCCGAGGTGAACATCGTGCCGGTGCTCGACAACGGCCCGTACGTGATCTTCGCGCCCACCAACGCGGCCTTCGATGCCATGGCGCCCGGGCAGCTCGACGCCCTCAAGTCCGATCCGGCCGCGCTCACCAGCTTCGACTACTACCACGCGTTCCTCGGCCTGCTCGGGCCCGACGACGTGAAGGGTCAGCGCCCCACCCAGCAGGGCGCCGAGGTCAAGGTGACCGGCAAGGGCGGCGACATCAAGGTCAACGACACCGCCAAGCTGGTCTGCGGCCCCATCCAGGCGGAGAACGCCCGCATCTACCTGATCGACACCGTGCTGGATCCCAACTCGCCGCCGGACGCCTTGGTGCCGACGGTGTCGGGTACCACCACCACGCCGACCACCACGACCACGCAGGCTGCAGAGCCCGAGACCCCGGCCGC